>BDTL01000141.1 GCA_002898115.1 bacterium BMS3Bbin02
GATGTCGCCCGAAATGAGCTGGAGGTTGCCGGCAAGAAGGAGCACGCCTAGCACGACCAGACCGATGCTCACCCATTCCTTAGGTTCGTTAGCGCGGTCAACCAGTCGATCAACGATTGACTCATCCTCCCCCTGTTGCGGCATCACCAGCCATCCGATTCCGTACAGAATGAACCCAATACCGGCCATGAAGGCCAGCACTATGAATCCGAGCCGCACCCAAACCTTGGCGACGCCCATGCCCTCCGAAATGCCAGAGGCCACACCGGCCACCAACTTACGGTTGACGGGTCGTTCCCACATCGCGCATGTCCTCCATCACCGTCGTCGCTCTGGTTCACAATGCCGCATCACGCGTAGGGCGTCTATCGGGTACAACCCTGAGATGACCCTGAGTTCGTGTGTCGAGGCCCAGGGTGTTTCCCGGTTGAGGCGGACTCCGACCTGTGACATCATCGACTGATGACAGACGCACCCTCGACGAGCGATATCTCCGCGATCCGGCTCGCGATCCAGATCCCGCGATCGGACTCGGATCGACTTCTGACAGGTTATGCGGCCGGCGTGGGTGACCGGCTCGGTATCGGCCCCTCGTATGCACGAGCCGGGTTTGCGACGCTCGCGGGAGCAGGCGGCGTCGGAATACTCGTGTATGTGGTCGGCGTTTTGCTGAGCTACTCGGCGAAGCCACTACCGAAGCGCGAACCGCTCGGCAAGAAACAAGCGTTGGGACTGGCTCTCATCTTCCTCGGAACGCTCTATGCGCTCGGCACAGCAGGACTGTGGTTCCCCGGTGCTACCGCCCCCATCGGACTGCTCTCTTTCGGAGCCGCTGCAATCTGGAGCCGCTCGGACCTTCACGACGTTCCACTCATCGAGGCCATCGCCAAGAACGAGCAGAGCAGGTTCCGGGCTATCGGCGGCGCGGCTCTGATGGGTATAGGCCTGCTGATTCTCGTCTCGTCCACTACCGCCGTCGACATTGGTCCCGTGCTGCTCGCAGTTCTCGTAACAACAGTTGGTTTCGCCCTTGCGCTCGGCCCTTCGGTGTGGCGAATCTCACGCAACCTCACGGCCGAGCGCCGCGAACGAATTCGCGCCGAGGAACGCGAGGACATGGCAGCTCATCTCCACGACTCGGTCCTCCAGTCACTCGCCCTCATCCAGCGCACCAATGACCCGAAGAAGATGGCAACCCTCGCACGAGCCCAGGAACGCGAACTTCGTGAGTGGCTCTACGCTGAACGCGTTGGCGCCGATCCACGGGCACTGTCAGTTGCCCTTCAGAATGTCGCATCGCGCGTCGAGGCTGACTACAACCTGCCTATCGAGGTCATCGTGGTCGGCGAGGTCGACGTGACCGACGACATACGCGCAATGACGAAGGCCGCCGCCGAAGCAATGACCAACGCCGCGAAACACTCGGGAACCGACAGGATTTCGGTCTACGCGGAGAGTCACAACGGAACAACCGACATTTGGATCACCGACCTCGGGCGCGGTTTCGATGTCGACGAGGTCGCCGACGGGCGCAGAGGTCTCTCAGATTCCATCGTCGGTCGCATGCAACGTCACGGTGGCACTGCGGAAATCGAAAGCTCTGACGAGGGTACCGAGGTACACCTCTCACTCACCGAACGGAATGCCACATGACCTCACTATTCCTCGTCGACGACCACAAGCTCTTCCTTTCCGGGGTTCTGTCAGAAATGGGCCCCGAGTTCGACATCGCAGGGTCGGCGTCCGAGGTCGACGAAGCGATCGAGGCCATCCGCCAAAGCGAGCCGGACGTTGTGTTGATCGATGTCCACATGCCCGGCGGTGGCGGAGTCCGCGTCGTGACCGATGTTCTGTCCACAAACCCGGATGTCCGATTCCTGGCGCTGAGTGTGTCGGACGCACCCGAGGATGTCATCGCAATGATCCGAGCCGGGGCCCGCGGATACGTCACCAAGTCGATCGTACCCGCGGAACTCTCCGACTCGGTTCGTCGCATCGCGGAAGGAGACGCAGTGTTCTCCCCTCGTCTGGCCGGGTTCGTCCTCGACGCATTTGGAAGACAGATACCGACGCCGCTTGACCCCGAACTTGACCTTCTCACACCACGCGAACAAGAGGTCCTTCGCCACATCGCGCGCGGTTTTGCCTACAAACAAGTCGCTCGCAAGCTCAACATTTCAATCAAGACGGTCGAAACGCACGTGTCGTCGGTGCTGCGGAAACTCCAGCTTTCTTCACGCCACGAGCTCGCCGTATGGGCTTCTGACAGAGACATCGTCTGAACAGACGCGTTATCGCCATCTGCGGTTGACGAGCGGCCGCGCAGTTGTGAGACTTCCCTCCGGAGGTACTGCCATGGACGCGGCGTTTTTGGATCGACTAACAACTAGCATCGCGGACCTCAGGAGTGACGGGTTGTACAAGGCGGAACGCTCCATCGCGTCCCCGCAACAGGCTGAGATCAAACTTTCCGATGGGACGACAGCGCTCAACCTTTGCGCCAACAACTATCTCGGTCTTGCCAACAGCCGTGTCCTCATCGACGCGGCCCACGCCGCTCTCGACCGCCACGGGTACGGCATGGCATCGGTGCGATTCATCTGCGGGACCCAAGCCATCCACAAGGAGCTCGAGGGTCGAATCTCGGAATTCCTCGGCACCGACGACACCATCTTGTATTCGTCGTGTTTCGATGCGAACACCGGACTCTTCGAGACGATTCTCGGACCGGACGACGCAATCATCTCCGACTCACTCAACCATGCGTCAATCATTGACGGAGTACGGCTCTGCAAGGCGAAGCGATTTCGATATGCCAACAACGACATGGCGGACCTCGAACGCTGCCTCAAGGAGGCCGACGGTGCCCGCACCACGCTGATCGCAACCGACGGCGTGTTCTCGATGGACGGCATCCTCGCGAACCTGCCCGCGATCTGTGACCTTGCCGACGCATACGGTGCACTTGTCATGGTCGATGACTCCCATGCGGTCGGGTTTGTGGGACCCGGCGGAGCGGGGACTCCAGACTTCTGGGACGTCCGCGACCGCATCGATGTTGTCACCGGTACGCTGGGGAAAGCCCTCGGCGGCGCAAGCGGCGGTTACACATCCGGTCGCAGCGAGATGATCGAGTGGCTTCGACAACGTTCTCGTCCGTATCTGTTCTCGAATTCGCTCGCCCCGGTTATCGCCGCAACATCGCTTGCAGCTCTCGATCTCATCGTGTCTTCTCCCGAACTTCGTGAACAACTCGCGGCCAACGCCGAGCGTTTCCGACACGCAATGACAGCACAGGGGTTCACACTGGCCGGTTCGGGGCACCCGATCGTGCCGGTCATGATCGGTGACGCCGCGCTGGCGGGACAGATGGCCGAGGCCCTCCTGGAGGAGGGTGTCTACGTTGTCGGCTTTTCGTTTCCTGTCGTCCCCCTTGGCGAGGCCCGCATACGAACCCAGATGTCCGCTGCCCACACGTTCGAGCAGATCGACGATGCCGTCGACGCATTTACACGGGTCGGCAAGACATTCGGCGCGATCAAATGAGAGCACTTGTCAAGAGCAGGCCGGAGCCGGGACTATGGCTTGAGGATATCGAGGTCCCGCCGTACGGACCCAACGACGTCCTGATCCGCGTGTCCAAGACATCGTTGTGCGGCACCGACCTTCACATCGTTGCGTGGGATGAGTGGGCGCAGGCAACGATCCCCACACCGATGGCGATAGGCCACGAGTTCGTCGGGACGATCGCTGCCGTCGGTGACCTTGTGGAAGGTCTGGTTATCGCCCAGCGTGTCTCGGCAGAAGGCCACATCACATGTGGCCATTGTCGGAACTGCCGCGCCGGTCGCCGACGATTCTGCCGCAACACCGTCGGCATCGGTGTTGGCCGCGCCGGAGCATTCGCCGAGTTCGTGACGGTGCCGGCAACCAACGTGTTCCCGGTACCCGACTCGATCCCCGACGACATCGCCTCGATTCTGGATCCTCTCGGCAACGCTACTCATACGGCGTTGACGTTCGACCTCGTCGGCGAAGACGTCCTCATCACCGGCGCAGGCCCGATCGGCATCATGGCGACGGCGATCGCCCGCCATGTCGGGGCACGGTTCATCACGGTCACCGACCTGAGCGACTACCGACTTGCGATCAGTGCATCCATGGGAGCGGACCGCACGGTAAATGTGAGCGTATCGTCGATCGCTGACACGATGACGGATCTCGGCATGACGGAGGGTTTCGACGTCGGTCTAGAGATGTCCGGTAGTTTTCTGGCTTTGCACGACATGATCACAGCGATGAACCACGGCGGCAGCGTTGCACTCCTCGGAATTCCACCGTCTGAGGCTGCTCCGATCGATTGGACCGACATCATCTTCAAGGGACTCACGTTGCGGGGAATCTATGGGAGACGGATGTTCGAGACCTGGTACAAGATGACATCAATGCTCCAGACAGGCCTCGACGTCTCTCCTGTCATCACACATCACTTCAGCGCCGCGGACTTCGAACAAGCACTGGATGTCATGCGCAGCGGCGAATGCGGCAAGGTCGTCCTCGACTGGGCTACGGAGTAACTCGATGGTCGAATTCGCCGCCACATCGTTCCTCGCGTTCATCGTCATCATGGACCCCATCGGGCTGGTGCCTGTCTTCCTCGCGGTTACTGCGGACTACACCGAGCGCGAGCGGCGTGTGATCGCCCGCCGCGCTGCTATCGCGGCGGTCGTCATTCTTACGCTGTTTGGTCTGTTCGGAGGTCCCCTCCTCGACTATCTCGGAATCAGCCTCGACGCGCTCCGCATTGCCGGCGGTCTGCTGTTATTCAAACTGGCATGGGACATGGTCGTCGGACAACGGACACGCGCCACGTCCGAGGAAAAGGAAGACGCTGCGGATCGTGAAGATGTGGCGGTGTTTCCACTCGCTCTCCCGCTTCTCGTCGGACCAGGCGCCATGACAACAATGCTGGTGCTGCTCGGCGAAGCGGGGCGTCGACCAACGTACGTCGCGATCGTGTTCGGGAGCGCCACCGTCGTTCTGATACTCGACTGGCTCACATTGCGCGTCGCGAGCCGTATCAACAATCGGCTCGGCCGCACGGGGATCAACGTGGCTACGAGGATTCTCGGCATCATCCTCACGGCCCTGTCGGTACAGCTCGTAGCCGATGGTGCCCTGAACCTCCTCCGCGCCTCAGGCGTTTAGTCGACTATTTATCCAGACGACGTATGGCCGACAGTACTCAGGGAAGACCAATGCAACGGTCTGCAAGGGATCTGGCATGACTTCACAAGCGACGAAATTCATCATCGAGGGACGCTCGGGAATCGGCAAGACCACCGTGTGTCGCGATGTCGCGCGCCAACTCAAGGGGTCGTGGGTAGCAGCCACCGGTATCCTCACCTCGGAGATAGACGACTTCGGGCGGCGCCTGGGGCTCCACACCGAGATTATCGGCGGCATGTCCTTCGATCTCGCCCACGTGACCAATGAATCGAAGACGCGTCATGAGAACTGGGGTGTTGACCTCGAGGCGTTGGAGCGGTTCGCCATTCCGGCGATCAGGGGCGGACGCGGCGTGACCATCGTGGACGAACTTGGACCGATCCCACTGATGTCAACACCGTTCCGCGAGGCTGTTGCTTCACTCTTCCTGCGACCCGGACTCGTGATCGCGACCGCACCCGCGGTATTCAACCGCTTCACCGACGATCTTGCAGGTCTCGACGGCGTCGAGATACTTCCGCTGAACTTCCACACCAGACCGACACTTAGCGACGAACTTGTGAAGCTGGTTCGCGCCGGGTTAGCCCGGAGATAGCCGGTTCCACCACGGCAGCCGAATCGACCTCTATTCTGACATCCTGAACGTTCCACACATGAGGGTCAGGTACCGATGAACGAACAACAGTTAGCCCGAGTCAGTGACAACCACGGCTTTATCGCCGCCCTCGACCAGAGCGGGGGAAGCACACCAAAGGCTCTCCTCGCCTACGGCGTTGCGGAGGACGGCTACACGAACGACGCCGAAATGTTTGACCGAATCCACGAGATGCGGACCCGCATCATGACCAGCCCGAGTTTTGACGGCGAACGTGTGATGGGGGTCATCTTGTTCGAGGACACAATGAACCGCGACATCGGTGGTGTGCCAACGCCCACCTACGTCTGGCGGACGAAGGGGGTGGTGCCGTTCTTGAAGGTTGACAGAGGTCTGGCTGACGAGGTCGATGGCGCACAGATCATGAACCCAATGCCCAACCTCGACGAGCTCCTGGCGCACGCGAACGAGATGAACGTCTTCGGAACGAAAATGCGGTCCGTCATCAAGCTCGCCAATCCAGCAGGGGTCGACGCGGTCGTTGAACAGCAGTTCGCAGTCGGCAAGCAGATCCTGGACTCGGGTTTGGTGCCGATCATTGAGCCGGAAGTCGACATTCACAGCCCCGAAAAGGCTGAGGCCGAGTCCCTTCTAAGGGCTGGCATCCTCCGCAGTCTTGAGACTGTCGCCGATGGGCAGCGGATCATGCTCAAGTTGACACTCCCCAACGAGGACAATTTCTACAGCGAGCTCGTTGCTCACCAAAAGGTCTTGAAGGTCGTCGCGTTGTCCGGTGGGTACACCCGTGTCGATGCGAACGCTCGCCTCGCCCGCAACAACGGGGTTGTGGCAAGTTTCTCGCGCGCTCTGACCGAAGGGTTGTCAGCCCTGCAAAGCGATGCGGATTTTGATGCCACTCTGGATGCCTCAATCGGCGCCATCAACGAAGCTTCTCTGTCGGGTACATCTGACTAGGAACCGCCGGACCGTGAGAACGTTCCTCTACCCGATCGTGTACTGGATACGCTCGATCCGCTCAACTATCGGTTTGACGGATTCTTCGACCACTGCAACATGAGCGGGATGGGAAGAGTAGGCCCGCCACGCATCGGAATTCCCAAAGTCGGCAACGAGCACGTAGTCCGCGTTCGCGCCGGCGACACCGACGTCGGGACCATGTTCGTAGCGTTGGATCTGCGCGATTCGCTCGGGAAGCGACGCCAACCCCGCGGTCACCGCAGCGATCTGCGCTTGAGTCGTCCCAGCTTTCCACCAGAACATCACTACATGACGAAACACGAGTTCCTCCATCGCCGGCCAACTGCAACAGTAACAACACGCGGCGTCTCGCAGCGGCCCGGGTGCGCAGTACACTCACGGTCGTGATACGGCATACTCTCGGAGTGGTCCTCGCCGGTGGTAAGAGCCGGCGCATGGGCACTGACAAAGCGCTCCTCCCCCTCGAAAACACGACATTCGTGGAACATGCGGTGGATGTGCTCAGTGCTGTGTTCTCTGACGTGATTATCGCCGGTGGGTCAGCGGAGGTCTCCCGGATCGCGTCGGTCCCGGTCGTTCCCGATGTTCTTGAGGATGGCGGACCGCTCGCCGGGCTGATTTCGGCGTTCGAATATGAGTCGGACAAGAGCATTTTTCTTCTCGCCACGGACATGCCGCATGTGACCGCTACCCAGGTTCGCGCCGTCGCCGACCCGGCCGTAACGGGTGTGCACGCGCGCATCGCTGTCGCCGCCGGACGGGATCAGCCGCTCTGCGGGACGTACGGTCGCGGGTGTTTCTCCAAAGCAATGTACGGAACTGCCTCAGGCGATCTTTCGATGCACGCGTTTCTGGGACGCATCGGCAACGTCGAACGTGTCCACATCGACACCACCGGTGATCTCACGAACGTGAACACGCCGGCCGATTATGAGGCTCTCACGGGAGAATCCCAGTAGTGGATTTGTTTGGCCAGCCCACGAGGTCCGCATCACTGGAACGGCGTGTTCGCCGCGTCACCAACACCGGCGCCGAAACCATCGACGACTGCGTGGCGGTCGAGGAGCCACTCGAGATTCTCATCGAGCATTCCGGGCGCACAGAGCCGCTGACGGTCACTATGCGAACTCCCGGGCACGAAGACGAACTGGCCACCGGCTTCGTGCTTGCCGAGGGGATCGTCACATCACCGGCGGAGCTCCTGTCTGTCAGCGAGGTGACGGCGGAAGGAGAGTTTCACAACCAGATCGTTGCTCGGCTCGCAGACGACGTAGCCTTCGACCGCGACGCATTTCGACGCAACGTTCTCACCACCTCCGCCTGCGGGATCTGCGGGAGAGCATCGATCGAACAGCTCGTGACGCGCTGTGGAGGCCGGATTCACCGAACCGTACCCGTGGCTCTTCCGCTGATCCGATCCCTACCCAAGGCGCTGGTCACCCGCCAGAGCACGTTTGCTACCACGGGAGGGCTGCACGCCGCCGGTATCTTCGATCCGTTGGGTGTGCCGATCGTGATCCGTGAGGACATCGGTCGCCACAACGCGGTCGACAAGGTCATCGGGTTCTGTGCCCTCAATCATGTCAACCTCACCCCCGATCACCTACTTGTCGTCAGTGGGCGAGCGAGCTACGAGCTCGTGCAGAAGGCCATAGTTTCGGGTCTTGGTGCCCTAGTCGCCGTCGGCGCTCCAAGTACTCTGGCGGTAGATCTCGCGTTCGAATTCGGCCTCATGTTGATCGGGTTTACGAGAGCAGATCGCTGCAACGTGTACACATGCCAGGGAGACGTAACCGAATGAAGATTCGACTAACCGACCGAGAAATACGTATCCGCGTCATTGCTGAGGAAGTCACCGGACTGAATGCAGGACAGCCGCTCGTGTGCCAGGTCGGATCAGAGGCCGCCGTCACGCTGCATTTTGGCGACTCGTCGACGTTCGAGACGGTCGGGTCTGGCTGGTACATCACGCTTGATCGAGGCGAGATACGCGACCTCGACAACCTACTCGGGTTCCGACTCGCTGATATTGCGAAATCTGACACAACTCCCCGAATCGTCCTTGAAATAGACCGCCCCAAGAGATGGAGTACCACTGATCGCTCGAAAGCCGAGCAGTCATCTGGTAGGTTCGTGCCAGCTTCCCCCCAGGAGTCCGGTGACTGACAGACGTCGCGAAGAAGTGCTCATCCGAATCGAACACGCCGGCGGCCTAGCCACGGGCGTCTCGAACGACGTGCATGCCGAAACCGGTGTTCCGGAAGCCGATGTCTACGGGGTCGCCACGTTCTACTCCCTGTTGAAACATCCAAGTGAGATCCGTGTTTGTCAGGGACTGAGCTGCCACCTTGCCGGCTCCGGCGAGAAGATCGATGCAATGAGCGCAACTGACACACCGTTCCTTGCCGCCGCTTGTCTCGGCCGCTGCGACGAAGCTCCGGCATCGTGGGACCCACAGGGCGAAAACCCCCTCCCCGAGGTTCATCTCACCGCCGCGTCTGATGAGCTCGCGATCAACCTCGCTGGTGTGGACTCGCTCTCCTACGAAGGCCTCGCAGCCGCACAAGACAATGGTGCGGACTGGGTCATTGGTGAGCTTGAGGAGTCGGGTGTGACAGGCCGCGGCGGCGCCGGCTTTCCCGCCCATATCAAGTGGCGCGGCGTTGCCAACCAGCCCGTCACCGAACGGTACGTAGTTCTCAACGCGGACGAGGGTGAGCCCGGGACGTTCAAGGACCGTGAGGTGATCTTGAAACGTCCCCATCTGGTAGTTGAGGGTCTCGCCATCGCGGCACAGGCGCTGGGTGCCAACGACATCTACTGCTATGTCCGTGGAGAGTTCGGCGCCGTGCGTGACACGCTCGAGGCAGCCATGGAAGACGCAACGACCGCGGGAGCGCTCGACACCGCCACAACCTGGCATTTTGTTGACGGCCACGGTGCGTATATCTGCGGTGAAGAAACCGCCCTCCTGGAATCGCTTGAGGGCAGGCGCGGGATGCCGCGCATGAAACCGCCGTTCCCTGTTGAGGCCGGGTTCCGTGGCGCTCCGACATTGATCCAGAATGTTGAAACGATCGCAACGATCCCGTCCATCCTCACACGCGGTGGCGCATGGTTTCGCGATCTGGGTCGCACCGAGCCCGGCACGAAACTCTATTGCGTCTCGGGCCATGTGCAACGACCTGGAGTGTACGAAGCCCCGATGGGTATCAGCATGGCAGAGCTCATCGACATGGCCGGCGGTGTTGTCGGCACTCTCAAGGCTTTCTCACCCGGTGGCGCAAGTTCCGGTTTCTTGCCTGCATCGATGATCAACGTCGCGCTCGACTTCGGCTCGCTACAGAAAGTCGGCTCGATGTTGGGCTCCGCCGGCGTCGTCGTCCTCAACGACACAGTCGACATGGCGGAAGCTGCGTTAGTGCAGGCGGTATTCTTCGAGGACGAGTCATGCGGCCAGTGTGCCCCGTGTCGCATCGGGACCCAGCTTGTGCGCCAAGCCATCGAACGTTTCCGCCGCGGTGACTCTGATGCCCTCGAGCACATCGCCGAAATCGCCCCGGGAATGGAGCAGGGTTCCATCTGTGGCCTTGGACAGGCTGCCTCGCTACCGTTGCTTTCGGCAATGAAATACTTCCCCAACGAGTTCGAATCGTCGGTACACACATGAGCGAGCAGACTCTGACCATCAACGGTGTCTCGATCGATCATCGACCGGGCGAGACGATCCTTGAAGCGGCCCGGCGACTCGACATCGACATTCCCACGCTTTGCCACGACGACCGGATCGAACCTGTGGCGGCGTGCCGCATCTGTCTCGTCGAGGTCGAGGGTTCACGGCTCATGCAGCCGTCGTGTCACTCCAAGACCCAGCCCGACATGGTCATCACGACCGAGAGTCAGCGAGTGTCCCGGAACCGGCAATTCTCACTCTCACTACACATGGCGGACACAGTTTCGGACCGCACGATCGCTGAGGACGCCAACCCCAACCGACTTTTCGAGCTTGCGGACATTCACGGCACCGCGGGACTCTGGCCACACGTCGACTCACCGCGTCAGGGTCGGCCGATGGACGTCAACCGGTTCATCCACTTCCGCGAGGATCGGTGCATCGGGTGCGCTCTGTGCACGAGATATTGCGACGAGATCGAGGGAGTCACCGCGATTACGCTTGCGCACCGCGGTGCCCTGACCACGATTTCAACCGCCGACGAGCTCTCACTCACCGACACGACCTGCGAGCTGTGTGGTGGCTGTATTGCAGTCTGCCCGACCGGTGCCATGACCGAGAAGGCTGCACTGGCCTATGGGAAACCCGAGAAGGAGCTTGAGAAGATTCGCACGACCTGCAACTTCTGCGGGGTCGGTTGCCAGTTGGACCTCAACGTTGACCGGGACGCCAACCGTATCGTGAAGGTCACTCCCCCTCCCCCGGGAACAACCGTCAACGACGGCAACCTGTGCGTCAAGGGACGCTTCGCTAACGATTTCATTCACCACAAAGACCGGCTCACCGAGCCGCTCGTGCGGGACGCCGACGGTGTGCTTCGCCCAACTAGTTGGGATGAGGCCCTTGATCGCGTCGTTGAGGGACTACAGGGGGTGGTAACAAGGCACGGTCCGCATTCCCTCGGCTTCGTTTCGTCCAGTCGCTGTACAGGCGAAGAGAACTATCTCTTCCAGAAAATGTCGAGAGCAGCGTTTGGCACGCACAACGTTCATCAATGTGCCGCTACCTGACACGCTCCAACGGTTGCCGGTCTGGTAACCACATTCGGGGCCGGTGCTATGACCAACTCCATCCCCGAGATCAGGGACACCGACTTTATGTTGGTAATCGGCTCCAACACCTCGGAGGCGCATCCCATCATCGCGATGGAGATGAAACAAGCTGTCCGGCGCGGGGCGAAACTCGCGGTTGCGGACCCGCGAGCAATCTGGATGTCATCGATCGCCGATTGGCATCTTCAGATCGAGGCGGGCAGCGATGTGTGGCTCCTCAACGCGCTCGCCCATGTGATCATTGCGGAGGGTCTCGAAGACAAAGAGTGGATAGCTGAGAACACCGAAGGTTTCGCGGCCGTCAAAGAGACGGTGGCCTCGTATACACCGGAGAAAGCTGAAGAGGTCACCGGGGTTCCCGCCGACATGATTCGCGAGGTGGCGCGGGCGTACGCCACGACTCGCAAGGCCGGGATTTACTACACGCTTGGCATCACCGAACACACCACTGGCACGGACAACGTGTACGCCCTGTCGAACCTGGTCCTCATGACCGGCCACCTCGGCGGACCGTCGATGGGAATGAACCCGCTGCGTGGACAGAACAACGTGCAAGGCGCCAACGATTCGGGTGCGACACCGGTGTTCTACCCCGGTTATCAGTGGGCGAAAGACGAGGAGGTTCGCGCCAAGTTCAGCGCGGCATGGGGGGTGGAACAACCGGACGTTCCGGGACTCAACCTCAATGAGATGATGAAGAAGGTCGGCACCCAGATCAAGGGCATGTATCTGATGGGCGAGGACATCGTGATGTCCGAACCGAATGTGGGCAGGCTCGAGAAGGCGCTCAACGACATCGAGTTCATGGTGGTTCAGGACATCTTCTTGAATGAGTCGTGCCGGTACGCCGATGTCGTATTGCCGGCTGCGGCGTTCGCCGAAAAGGATGGCGTGTTCACAAACACGGACCGCCGCGTCCAGCGTGTCCGCAAGGCCATCGAACCACCCGGCCAGGCGCGCGCCGACTGGGAAATCATCCTGGATGTTATGGACCGCTCGGGCTACGAGAATCCCCCCTACGAAGGTATCGCGGACATCTACGCGGAGATGGCGTCTCTTGCACCCAAGTTCGCCGGGATCTCCCATGAGCGGATAGAAGACGATGGCCTCCAGTGGCCGGTCCACACAATGGATGCACCGAGCACAATCTATCTCCACAAGGGAGGTGTGCTGCGAGGTAAGGGCCTGTTCCAGGCGGTTGAGTATCGTGCTCCGTTCGAACAAGCCGACCCGGAGTATCCGCTGGTGCTCAGCACGGGACGGACGTTGTATCACTACAACGCCGCCACCCAGACCCGGCGGGTTGATGGGCTTACGGAGAAGCAGCCCGAGGCGTTCATCGAGATCCATCCCCGCACCGCCAGGGTCCTCAGCGTTGACGATGGCGCCATGGTCGATGTCGTGACCCGGCGCGGCCGGGTACGTTGTCGGGCGATGGTGTCGCGCCAGGTCAAACGCAACACGATCTGGATGCCGTTCCACTTCGCCGAGGCCCGGGCGAACCTCCTGACGACCGACGCCGGTGACGCGGTCACCGGAACCGGTGAATACAAAGTCTGTGCCGCGCGGATCGAACCTGTGGATGATCCAGATGTGCGCAACGTGTTCCCCGGTTCGTACCAAACCCCGGTCGAGCTCACCGCCAAACAATGACCCCGGTTCGCTGGGTTCTGCTAACAGGACTCGCCGTATTCATGACCGGAGCGGGCGCCTATCACTTCGTCAACCCCGACGCGTACGAAGCGTTGATCCCGCCGATCCTCCCCGCTAAACGATTCCTCGTCTACATCAGCGGGGTCATGGAAATCGGGTTCGGCCTTGCGCTCTTCGTCCCTGCCTGGCGACCCCGAGCAGCGATCGGCGTGATCGTGACCCTGATCGTCATCTTCCCCGCAAACATCTGGATGGCCCTCCAGGGCGGCATCGACGACCCCCGCGTCCCCGCCTCCTTTGCGAACCCGATAGTCGCCTGGGCCAGACTCCCCTTCCAAGGCCTCTTCATCTGGTGGGCGACGCTATTCGTTAGGCGTTAGGAGTCACCTACGAAGCGAACGAAGCCGCGGTTTCGAAATCGCCAACGGTTTGGTAGGCCGCTGCTGCATCCCGACTTGCCGCCGACGCTAACTCCTCGGCGCCGTCAACACCTTCTGCGGCCAGGGCGACCAACGCCAGGCGATCGGCCTCCGTAGTCTTCGCCGCGATGTCATCGAGGGCGCGGGCGTAACCCCGCAGCCACCCCCGGACCGTGTCGATAGCGGGAGATTGCAGGTCGCTGCCGACATGTTCGAGAACCGAGGCACACAACGCAGCGGCACGCGGGACGTAGTGGACGATTGCGACGTTGTGGTGGCGGGCAACATCAACACACCGGCCAGCCCACACAACCGTGTGCTCGGCGGCTTCCGCATCGTCGGTCTCGACAGCCATCACGGCATGGGTCGCTGCGAGTCGCAGTGCGACTTCGGCACGCTCCATTCCCGTTGCCTCGGCCATGGCCGTCTCGCCTTCCAGAGCCGAACCCGCCAAAAGCGCCAGCTTCTCCACCGGCGACTTCGCCGACTCAACCTCAGCCATGAGCCTCTGATCGTTCTCTATGAACCTCATCATCGACCCCACCGGTTCGGCCCGAAGATCTCATCCAACCCGGTGTTCCCGGCGTCTCCGGGAACGTCAGGTGCCAGTTCGGCGAGCTGACCACCGTAGTTCTCGCCACCTTTGATATTCTCGGCCCCCTTGATCACCATGTCGCCGAGTTGTGATCCGAATTCGCCGACGGGAAAGAGTTCGGTCGCGACCTTGTCGGGCTTCATCCCGAGCAACTTCCCAATGGGTTCGGTCACCGGGGTCAGGTACCTCGTCGCGGCGTCCTCGGCGATGCCCCCGACCCAGCCGAACATCCCCCGTAGCCACACGATCCCATCGCGAAGCCCCTGCGGTACCCCGAGCCCGGCTAGTCGACGTTCGGTGTCGTCACCTATGTCCTTCGCCCAATCAACGGCGTCACGGACGCGCTCGGCGT
>BDTL01000142.1 GCA_002898115.1 bacterium BMS3Bbin02
AGCTTTTACAACGATGATTCAATCAACATCCGCAATCGTCCCGAGAACGGTGGGGGAGCGATCATGGACATCGGCTGTTACAACATCAATGTGGCACGGATGCTGTTCGGAGCTGAGCCGGTGCGGATCGAGTCGGTGATCCATCGCGATGCTGGAATGGGGATAGACATCCTGAGCTCGGCGATTCTCGTTTTTCCCGGTGGCGGGCAATCCACGTTCACATGCTCAACGCGAGCGGACAACGCCCAACGGGTTCACATTGTCGGCACGGTGGGCCGAATCGAATTCGAGGTCCCGTTCAACCCGCCGCCGGACCGCGAAACGAGAATCTTCGTGACGGTAGACGGCGATCCGGTGGCGGCGAATGCCACGGAGACGATCGTATTCCCTGCCGTGGATCAATACACAGTCCAGGCCAGGCTATTTGCCCAGGCTGTTCTTGATGACACGCCGGTTCCCGTCCCGATTTCGGATGCGATCGCCAACATGCGCGTCATCGAAGGTATCCTGGCCACGAGTCCGATGTTGTAGCGTCTCGGAGCTGAGGCCGGCAAGGAAAACGTGACATGACTCAAGATGACTGGGACTCTCTCGTCGGTGAAGACGATGTCGCGGAACCCTGGCGACGCTTTGTCGGATTCACTATCGACTGGATGGTCCTCGTCATGATCGCCCTGGTCATCGTTGCGGCGCTCGGGATCGATCTCGGCGGCGGAGATGCTCTGCGGTTGCCCACCTCGGCCAGGTTCGTTCAGGGACTCGTTGTCGCGGCGTACTACATCGGGTTCACTATGTCGGGCGGCCAGACGCCCGGCAAGATGTTGATCGGCACCAGGGTGGTGATGGAACGATCCGCGCGGATTCCCGGTCTTGGCCCATCGGCACTGCGCTGGCTAGTGCCAGGCGTTTTCGTGTTCCTGCCTGGAGTCAGCGTTATTTCCGCGGTCATCTACGGCTGGCTGCTCTTTGACACTCGTCGTCGAGGGCTGCACGACAAGGCAGCGAAGACGGTGGTGGTACGTGCGCGCTAGCTCGGTTCGCGTTGCCGTCGTTCTCCTGCTGTCTAGCGCGGTATTGGCTGCCTGCACGACATCTCGTTCCTCGGATTTGCCGAATTCGGTCACGGCGGATCTGATCCTCACCGGTCTTCGCAATCCGCGTGGCGTCGCTGTGGATGCTTAGGTGGGGTTCTGGTGGCGGAGGCCGGCCTGGGAGATGACGCCGCGGACGTGACGCAACGCACGGGAAGGCTCACCAGATTCATCGACCGAAACGGCGATGGTGACTTCACAGATCCGGGAGAAACTGAGCGGTGGTTCGAGCATTTCGCCAGCTACAACGCCATGAACGTCTATGCGACGGGCCGAGACGAGGTGAGCGGTCCGAGCGACATCACCGTGCATGGCGATGGTCGGGTGTTTCTCTCGGTGGATGTCACTATCGACGAGTTCGGCAACATCTTCGTTGTCGAGATGGCGGCCGACTACGCGGAGCTGTTCGGCCGTGGGGCCGACCTGGGAGACCCGAATGCCCCTCCTCGGCACGGCGGCTACCTCAGATTCGGTGGCAAGGTCACGGTTTATCCACAGGACGGTAGCCCGCACCGCGTCCTTCAAGGGGGACTTGACACTCCCACCAACATCACGTTGGCGGACGATGGCAGCCTCTATGTGTCTACGGGCCGGGGTACTCCGGCAAGACCCATCCCCGGCCCGGATGGGCCAACGGTGATCGTTGGGCGAGTGTTTCGCATCACTGGGTTCTGAGAGGTGGTCAGCCGGTGTGTAGGTGATCGACGCGTGCTGTTCGTGCACATCATGTGAACGTTCACTTGCAATCGTATGAACGTTGATCCTAAGGTCATGCTCGATCGGGTATTGGCGACAAGGAAGGCCAGGGAACCAGGTGCAGACCGACCTGTCGGACTCATTGAGGTTCTCTCCTTTTCTCGTCGTCTCTAAGGGATGAGGAGTGGCATGTTGAAACGGAAGAGGAGTTGCATATGAAGCGGAGAAAGAAGCGTCTTCCAGGGTTGATGATCCTGGGGATCGCATTCGCACTGGTCGCGGCTGCTTGCGCGGGCGCCGACACAGTCGATACACCACCGGAGACGGTCATTGTCGAAGTCGAGGTACCCGGCGTGACGGTTACTTCGATCGTGGAAGTGGAAGTGGAAGTCCCCACCGGCGGCGAGCTCATCACGCTCGTGGCTCGATGCAGGGCGAAACAATCCATCGAGGAAGGGCGTTGCAACAACCTCCTGAGAGGCGTCGTTGACGCCAACGCCGCACTCGAAGCATCAGGCGACGATCGTCGTGTCCAGGTCAAGATCATCCAGGACAACCCCGCCGCGGGCGACTACGTCACCGAGTTTGAGCTTTCCTCGGCAGCGGGCGAGGCGCCTGACATCATCGCGGCCGCCGCTGTGAACGTCGGCACCTGGGGTGCGTCCGGTATTATCGCTGACGTGACCGACATGATCGGTGACTATCCGGAGTTCGATGACATTGTTCCCTCGTTGTGGGCGTCTACCGAGCTCAACGATCGCCGCTACGGCGTCCCCCTGGATGCTGAGGCGCGACCGCTATACTTCCGCAAGGACCTTCTTGCCGAGTTGGGCTGGAGCCAGGCAGAAATCGATAGCTTGCCTGCCAGGCTCGCGAGTGGCGAATACACGTGGGAGGACATGTTCGACACTGCAGAAGAGGCCGTGGATGCCGGCGTCGTGGATCCGGGGTTCGGCTGGTGGCCTCGTCCGAAGAACGGTCCCGACTTCCTGTACTACTACTACGCAGCCGGTGGCGAGCTCATGGACCCGAGCGGGGCGTTGATCTACGACACCGCGGCAGCGAAGATCGTTTATGAGATCATGGGCGACGCGGTCGCCCGTGACATCCTGCTCGACACCCGTCTCGACGGGGACTGGGGCAACTGGCACAACGGTGTTGCTTTCGGAAACGTTCTCTTCTGGTTCGCCGGTTCATGGCAATGGGCGGAGTGGGCCGAATTCTTCGTCGCCGATCTCGGTGGTGAGGAGTATCTCTTCGAGAACGTCGGTTTCGGTCCCATCCCGGCTCTTGCTAGGGGAACCAACACACCGATCACCTTGACGAATCCGTTTGCCTACATGGTGAGCTCGGCCACGGAGAACGTTGATCTCGCCCTCTTGGTCATTTCCAAGGCGACGACCACGGAACTCAACACCGAGTACGCATTGGCAAGTGGCAAGCTGGGGATCCTGAAATCACAGGCGGACTACGAGCCGTACACGAGTGCAAGGTTCCAGAGTGAGATGGCACCGATTCTCGAGTTCACGACCTTCCAGCCCAACAGTCCGTTCTTCAGCGCATGGTCTGACGCCTACTACCTTGGGATCGCGGCCGTTGTGTCCGGCGAGGCGACCCCGGAGGAAGCAGTCGACATAGTCGTGGACCAGCTTGAGAACGAGCTCGGCGACAACGTGATCATCAAGTAACGCGCACCGACAGTTGCAGGTGGGGGAGGGACTCGTTCCCACCCCCACCTCTCCATTTCAGTCCGCCTGAGAGGTCGCGATCGGATGACACCGCCGTTGGAAAAGGAGGCCCTGGTTAGGGCTGCAGTCGGAGAGCCCGGGTCGACGCGCCGGACGCTCGGTCGGCGTGTGCGTTCCACGGCGACCGCCTACGGTTTCCTGGGACCGACGATTGCGTTGGTACTCACCTTCTTTGTCGTGCCCGGCATCCTGCTGCTGATCCTCAGCTTCACCGACCTTGCCAGCGTCAACTTCGGCGATCCCTGGAACTTCGTGGGATTCGCCAATTTCGAGCGGCTCTTCACCGACCGGTTTTTTCCCAAGATCCTGCGTAACACCGTCTTCTACGTCTTTACGACGCTGATCTTGTTCAACCTTGGTCTCGCTCTCGTGCTGGCGCTCGTGACGACCAACATCCCGCGGCGCTCGGGGTTCTTCTTCCGACTCGTATGGCTGCTGCCCCGTCTCACACCATCGGTGGTGTACATCCTCATGTGGAAGCGGATCGCCCAGGCGGAACCGTTCGGTATCTATAACCAGCTTGTCCCGGAGTTTCTCGGCGCATCCGGGGGCAACCTCTTTCTGGGCGGGAGTCCCTGGACGTTTGTGATCCTCACAAATGGATTTATCGGAGCTTCCTTCGGCATGATCATCTTCACGTCCGCCCTCCTGTCGATCCCGGAGGATCTCCTCACGGCGGCCAAGGTCGACGGGGCATCCACGTGGAGGATCATCCGCGACATCAAGCTTCCCCTGATCAAGTGGCCGCTGCTGTTCATTGCGACGTATCAGACGCTGTCGCTGCTCACCTCGTTCGAGTACATCCTTCTGCTGACTGAGGGCGGCCCCGGCTTGTTCACTACCGAGGTGTGGGCGCTGACGGCGTACAAGCGCGCCTTTGCCAGCTACGCGGGGAATAGTCAATGGGCTTTTGGTGCGACGTGGGCGATCGTCCTCGTCACGGTGGCGCTGATGTTCGCCGTCGTCTACGTGAAGCTGTTCAAGTTCAAGGAGCTCATCCAAGAGCCTAGGATCGACAACTTATGAGCCATGACCACCACTGAGATCGCACCACCAATCCGCCCTGTCGGCCCACTCCCCAAAACCCGCGAGAAGATGGGTCGCCGCTTCGCGTACGGCTTTCTCATCCTCTCGATCGTGCCGATTCTGATCGGCTACTCGTGGTTGGTCATCGCCACTTTCTCGTTTCGCACCGAAGGCCTCTTACCCCGTAATGCCGAGGGGGGCATCGGTGGTTTCACACTCCGCAACTGGGACTTCGTCACCGACGCCGCCATCTGGAATGCCATGCTCAACTCGCTTCTGATCGCCGTGGCGATGGTGATCGGCGTCGGCGTCGCCTCGGCAGCCGGTGGGTACGCCCTGTCTCGGTTCAAGTTCGCCGGTCGCAAAGCTTTCCTTACAGGCACCCTCGTGCTGCATGCCTTCAAGGCCGAGATGCTGCTCATCGCCATTTTCTTCGTGCTGCGCTCGCTGGGAGACATCCCGATCATCGGAGGCTTCATAGGCTTCAACACGGTGGGTGGAGTGGCGCTGGTGATGATCGCTCTCGAGCTCCCGCTCGGCATTTGGCTGATGAAGGGTTTCTTCGACAACCTCCCCTGGGACATGGAACGGGCTGCGCTGATCGACGGTGCGTCCCGATTCCGGGTGTGGTGGCAGATCATGCTGCCCCAGGTGCGCCCCGGCCTCGCCGCGCTCTCCCTCTTCACCTTTATCGCAGGCTGGAACGCCTACCTCGTGCCTTTCACCTTCACCGTCGGCAGCAAGGTTGCGAACATGCCGGTGTTTCTGAACCAGCTCATCAGTGATACCGCACCGACGAATTGGAATCAGGTGGCGGCCGTCGGCATGTTCCAGATGGTTCCATTGATCATCTTCTTTATCTTCACCCAGGAGTTGCTCCTGAATATCTACGCCGGCGGCTCGAAAGGTACGTGATGCTCACCATCGACGAGAAGGGTTTTTGATATGAGGGTCGAACTCGACAACCTGAGCAAGTCGTGGGATGGCGTCGTTGGCGCAGATCGCATCACGCTCGACATTGCCGACGGTGATCTTGTGGCGTTCCTCGGCCCGTCCGGATGCGGAAAGACAACGACTCTGCTCATGGTGGCCGGGATCTACAAGCCCACGGGAGGAACCATCTCTTTTGACGGGCGAGTCGTCAACGAGGTCGCTCCCAAGGATCGTGGCATCGGCATGGTGTTCCAGAGCTACGCCCTCTACCCCCATATGACGGTGTTCGGGAACATCAGCTATCCGCTCAGGATCCAAAAGGTGAACAAGGGTGAGATCCGGGAGCGCGTCCAGCGGGTGGCCGACATGATGGGCATCGGGGATCTGTTGGATCGTAACATCGCTCAGCTCTCGGGCGGGCAGCAACAGCGTGTGTCTCTGGGGCGCGCCTTGGTGAAGGAGCCGCAGCTCTTGCTCTTCGACGAGCCGCTTTCGAATCTCGACGCCCGTCTCCGATTGTCGATGCGTGGGGAGATCAAACGACTCCAGGATGGGCTGGGTATCACGTCGATCTACGTGACTCACGACCAGGTAGAGGCAATGACGATGGCCGACAAGATCGCAGTGATGTCGAAAGGTGTCCTCCAGGCATACGACGTCCCGGAGGATCTCTATGACCGCCCCAAGACGTTGTTCGTTGCGGGGTTCGTGGGCAACCCTCCGATGAATTTCTTCGACGTCGAGATAATGCGCACAGACGGCGACTTCCGTGCGAAGAGCGGGGCGATCGATCTCGTCCTTCCGGCTGACCGGGCAGAAAAGGCGGCAGCCGCCAAGGGCAAGGTCATTATGGGGATACGGCCGGAGGACGTGGACCTGGTCGACGACTCGGCGCCGGCGGGGGAAGGTCTCACGCTCACGGGAGAGATCACGGTTGTCGAGCCACTGGGACGGGAGGACCTCCTGGGAGTGGGCATCAACGGTGTTGACATGCACGTGCTGGTCGACAAGGCCAGGGGTGTCAGGGTTGGGGACTCCGTCGACTTCGTTTTCAATACGAGCAGAGTCCAGTTTTTCGATCCAGAGACCGAACTATCGTTTCTTTGGGCCTGACAGCGAACAACCGACAGCACACACTGCCTGTTGTCTGCTATCCGATGTCTGGCGTCTGGCGATTCGCTATTGTGCGTCGAGTCCATGACCAGAGTTCTCACCACAACGATCGGCTCTTTCCCCAAACCTGGCTACCTGCCGGTTCGCGACTGGTTCCAGAAGCAGTACTCGACTGCGTTTGATGCTTTCTACTTCGACAACCGGGACCTTGAGACCCGGTTTGCCCTCGCAACCCAGGGAGCGGTGACGGCCCAGGTCGACGCCGGGATCGATGTGCCCACCGACGGTGAGATGCGTAGGGAGCACTACATCTTCTACCACCTGCGTCACCTGAGTGGAGTGGACTTCGAGCACCTCCAGCGACGCGAGATTCGCACAGGGGCGTGGGAGCGCGAGGCGCCGACGATCATCGACCGGGTCAGTCCCAACGGCATCTTCCTTTCGTACGACTACCAGATTGCGCAGTCATACTCGTCGCAGCCGATCAAGATCACCGTCCCCGGGCCGATGACCATCGCGACACCGTAGCCGACGAGCACTACGAAGACCCGCGGCGTCTCAGCCGCGACCTCGCCGACGCCCTCAACGTTGAGATCCGGGCGCTGGCCGAAGCCGGCTGTGGCCACATCCAGGTCGACGAACCGGTATTCGCTCGCAAGACGGAGGAAGCGCCGGCATTCGGGATCGAGGACCTCGAACGCTGCTTCGCCGGCGTGCCGGCAGAGGTGTAGCGCGTTGTTCACCTCTGCTGTGGGTGTCCGCGTCACCTCGATCAACCGGACCAGGATGTCTACAAAGCCGACCCCGCCGCCTACCTCGAACTCGCCGAGGCGCTCGACCAGGCAGCGGTTGATGCCATTTCGATAGAAGATGCACACCGCCCCTCCGACCTTCGTCTGCTGGAGTTGTTCGAACAGAGCACTGTCATCCTCGGCTTGATCGCCATAGCCAAGACTCGAGTCGAATCGGTGGAGGAGATGCGAACACGCCTCCAAGAGGCCCTCTCGCACAGCGACAGCGAGCACCTCATCGCAGGCCCTGCCTGTGGGCTCGGGATGTTGGACCTGGCAACGGCGACATCGAAGCTCGCCAACCTGACTGCCGCCGCCAAAAGCCCTCGATTGATAAGATCTCGGTTCTGGGCCGACGCCGCCGTGCCCAGGGTCATGGGGAGCCGTCTGCGAACCGTCTCAGCGGCTCGCTCGACGTTCGTTGCGCCAGATCATCGAATCGCAGCACCAGTCCGCTGTTCGGTGAGCTGAAGGCGCCATAGACTGAGATGTAGACTCGATCCACAGCGTCGATGGCCGAGATGTCGGAACCGGCATGTCCTGCACCAACACCCGGCCTTCAGTCCAGCCATCACCTTGTGGCTCGAGACGTATCAATCGCCCCGTCTTGCCGTGGCATGGATCACTCGTTTCTGTGCCGTCGATGAACGCGAGCACGTACAAACGCCCGACCGTGACAAACGCCAGGTCGATGGGGGCGGTCAGGTTGTCGGCCGCCACTGCGAAGGAG
>BDTL01000143.1 GCA_002898115.1 bacterium BMS3Bbin02
TCGGAAGGTCTGATGCGGGTAAGTCTTGACTCGGGGGTCCCCGTTGGGTTCGGTGTGCTGGTCACGAAGTCGGTAGCGCACGCCATGGCACGCGCAGCGCCGGGCAACGAGAATAAGGGACGGGAGTGCGCAATGGCGGTGGTGGCGGCGCTCTCGGCTCAGGAAACCCTCCGTCAGGTTGACGTCTCACGTTGACACCCGGCACGGGTTTCGTATACTGGCACGACAAATTCATGACGAAAGTGGAGGCGCCTGCTTCCCACCCAACCACTTGAGTGAGTTGCGGTCGACGAGCCGGGCAGTACATCTATGGTGCTGCCCTCTTTGATGGATCATCGTGAATTAACACGATCGAAGGAGTTTGTGATTTCCAAAGAGCCACGAGTGAACGAACGAATCAGGGTCCGAGAGGTCCGACTGGTCGACCCTGACGGCGGACAAGTCGGTATCAAGTCGATTGAAGAAGCTCGTTGGTTGGCAGATCAGCTGGGACTCGATCTCGTCGAGGTCGCGCCGGACGCCCGCCCACCCGTCGTAAGGCTGATGGACTACGGAAAGTTCAAGTACGAAGCATCCGTGAAGGCTCGTGAGGCTCGTAAACGTCAGACACGAACGGTTATCAAGGAAGTGCAGTTTCGTCCCAAGATCGCGTCCAGTGACTTTGAAGTCAAACGCAAGCGTGTCGAACGATTCCTCCGCGACGGCGACAAGGTGAAGGTCACAATGCGCTTTCGCGGTCGAGAGGTCACGCACCCCGAGCTGGGGCGAAACATTCTCGTGCGCCTCGCCGAAGCGGTTGAAGAGTTCAGCACGGTTGAGACGATGCCTCGTCTTGAGGGTCGTCAGATGACCATGGTGCTCGCCGGCGTCCGGCAGCAGAAACCGGCACGCAGGACCGATCGAGAAGACAAAGCGGTCGAAGAGATTGAAGACAAAGCCGTCGAAGAGGCGTCGAGCGATGCTGCAACTGAGCAACCCGCCACGGACCAGGCCGCCAACGTCGACGACACAAAGAATCAAACCGGCGACGATGCTGCAACCGAGCAGCCCGCCACCGAGCAGGAGAACGAAAGTGCCGAAGCAGAAGACGCATAAGGGTGCCGCCAAGCGGATGAAGGTCACCGGTAGTGGCAAGATCAAGCACCGCGGTGCCTGGCGCGGTCACAACCGACACAAGAAGTCTGCAAAGCGCTGGCGCCGGGTGAGCCACGATGGTGTGCTCTCCGGCAAAGATGCAAAACGAGCCGCACGCCTTCTGGGCCGTTAGGAGAATCGCATGGCACGTGTAAAACGCGCAGTGAATGCACACAAGAAGCGCCGCAAGGTTATGGAACGAGCTTCGGGTTACACCGGAGCGCGAAGCCGCAGGTATCGCACAGCACGCGAGCAGACGATGCATGCAATGCAGGACTCGTTTGCCCATCGGCGCGCCCGCAAGGGTGATTTTCGTCGGCTGTGGATCACCCGCATTAATGCTGCGGCGCGGATCCACGGGATGAGCTACTCGCGGATGATCGCAGGTTTGAAGGCCGCCGAGGTTGACGTCGATCGCAAAATGTTGGCAGACATGGCCGTCAACGATCCCGACGCGTTTAAGGCGCTCGTGGACGTAGCCGGCGCCCACGTCGACGCATAACTATCCGTTCACTACACCGCAGAGGGATCCGGGTCTGCTCGGGTCCCTCTTGCGCGCCTTGAGGTCACTGTGCACCCCACCCTGACATCAACGAAGAACCCGATCGTACAAGACGCCCGTCGGCTCCATACATCGAAGGAGAGGCGTCGTAGTGGCCGCATCCTGATAGAGGGACCGACGTTGCTCCGTGAGGCAGTGAGCGCCGGTGTCGAGCTCATCACGGTGTTCGTTGTCACCGGAGACCACGGACAACTCGACTCGGTGAAGGAACTCGACTCCTCCGTTGTGCCGGTGAGCAGCCACGTACTTTCGCATCTCGGAACGACGTCAACGCCGAGGGGACCGATTGCGATTGCGCGACGGCCGGAACCGGACCCGGTCCTGGGAGCAACCGACTGTCTCGTCCTCGTTGACATCGCAGAGCCGGGCAACGCCGGCACCATGGCACGCACCGCGGTGGCGCTCGGCTTTCAGGTGGTCGTCGTTGCGGGAAGTGTTGATGTGTGGTCGCCGAAGGCGCTCCGCGCAGGTGCCGGCGCGCAGTTTGTCTCGGTGCCGCATGTCGTAGCATCGATCAACGATCTCCTTGGTATCGGGTTGTTCACCGTGGCGCTTGTCGTCAAAGGCGGAGGATCCGTCGACCATCTTGATACGCGTGACCCCGTTGCGATTGTCGTCGGCAACGAGGCGCACGGTCTACCCAGTGAGATACTGAGCGTCTGCCACTCGACGTTGACTTTGGAGATGGACGGTCGGTTCGAGAGCCTCAACGCTGCAACCGCGGGGTCCATAGTGATGTGGGAACGGTCCCGCCGACGCCCTGGTTAGTCACCGGAGTACGCGTCAGATACAATGCCCGGATGAATCCAGCATCTCGTCAGCGATTTACGGACACCGGGCCCGCCGGTGAGCATTGCTGAGCACTGTTTCTCGCTGCTATGCGGAAGGACCCGGTCGAAGTTTGACGGGTCTTCTTTTTTTGCCCGTACCGGTACCCGGAAACCTCAACACTCAGGACTAACGTACACACACTTATGGACATCAGAGAAGAACTCCAGGCTTTGTCCGAATCGGCGCCGGCGAGGATTGCTGCCGCGTCCACGATGGAGGAGCTCGCAGCCGCCGAGAGCGACATCACCGGCAAGAAATCACCGGTAGCTGCCGCGCGGCGCATGCTCGGCAAGATCGATCCGGACCAACGTCGCGAGGTTGGGATTCTTATCAAACGAGTAGCGGTGTCGCTACAACGCGATATTGACGCTCGACGCAGCGTGCTGCTCCTTGCGGAAGAGACTGCGGATCTCGCTGCCGATGCGATTGACATCACGCTGCCGGGTCGTGGCCAGACCGTCGGGACGCACCACATTATCCAACAGGTCGTCGATGAGATTATCGACATCTTCGTCGCACTTGGATTCACGGTCGCTCGCGGACCGGAAGTCGAGACGAGTTTCTACAACTTCACTGCCTTGAACATCCCGGATACACATCCATCGCGGCTCGAGACCGACACGCTCTATGTCGACTACGGCGACGACGACGAGGGTGTCCTACTGCGGACCCACACGTCACCCATGCAGGCGCGATACATGGAGCAGAACGATCCGCCTGTTTATGTCGTCGTACCGGGCAAGGTATTCCGTTCGGATCCGCTTGACCCCACGCACTCGCCCGTCTTCCACCAGGTCGAAGGTCTTGCGGTTGATACCGACATTACCTTCGGTGACCTCAAGGGAACGCTGGAGATGTTCGCCAAGCAGTTCCTCGGTAAAGACACAGAGGTCAAGTTCATCCCGCACTACTTCCCATTTACGGAACCGTCGGCCGAAATGCATGCGTATTCGAACGGCCGGTGGCTGGAGTTGCTGGGGTGTGGAATGGTGAACCCCGCGGTGTTTGAGAACGTAGGTTACGACCCCTCGGTGGTGACCGGGTTTGCCTTCGGAATGGGTGTCGAACGCCTGGCGATGGTTCGGCACGGCGTCACTGACCTGCGGTACCTGTTGGAAAACGACTTTCGTGTGCTGAGGCAGTTCGTATGAAGTTTCCACTGAGCTGGCTTCGCGAGTTCATCGACATACCCGATATCGAGATAGCGGATATTGTGGAAGCATTCGAGAGTCTGGGACACGAGGTCGAGGAGGCGTACGAACTCAACGCCGCATTCTCGGGGGTGATCGTAGGAAAGGTTGTGCAGGTCGCCCCACACCCGAATGCGGATAAGGTTCGTGTCTGTCAGGTTGATATCGGTAGCGGGGTTTCCGAGATCATCTGTGGCGCCTGGAACTTCGAAGCAGGAGCGTACGTGCCCGTCGCAGTGCCGGGAGCAGTTCTGGGGGATGACTTCACTATCACGCAACGCGAGATCCGCGGGATTGTTTCCAACGGCATGATCTGCTCTGAAGCCGAGCTCGGACTTGGAGATGACGCCGACGGCATCATGGTGTTGAACGACGACTATCCGGGGTCAACGGATGCGGTCGGAACCGATTTTGCCGCGATTGTCGGATACCCCGATCTGTACTTCGACATCTCGATCACGCCGAACCGGCCGGACTGCATGTCCGTAGTCGGCCTGGCCCGCGAACTTGGAGCGCGTCTTGACCTGCCACTCGTAGATCGGATGCCGGAACTTGACGTTGTGGAGGACGCGGTACCTCTGACCATATCCATTCAAGACGACCGTTGCCCGCGGTTCACGGCGCGCACGGTTCGAGGGATATCGGTCGGGGAGTCGCCTCACTGGATGCGACGACGGCTGAGTCTTGCAGGGATGCGTCCGATCAACAACGTTGTCGACGCCTCGAACTACGTCATGATGGAACTCGGGCACCCCTCCCATGCTTTCGACCGCCTTCGACTTGGCGACTCAATCGGGGTCCGGAGGGCGGTCGAGGGCGAAACCATCGCAACTCTCGATGATCTTGTTCGCACTCTTGTCGCGGACGATATCGTTGTGGTTGACGGAGTTGATCGGCCGGTCTCTATCGGAGGCATCATGGGCGGCGCATCAACCGAAGTACACGCCGAGAGCGTCGAAGTCGTTATCGAGTCCGCCATGTGGTTCCCGCCAATGATTCTGCATTCATCAAAACGTCTCCAACTCAGGTCCGAGGCATCGGCGCGGTTCGAGCGCGGAATGGATCCCAATTTCACTATGACGACAGCCGATCGCGTTGCCGAGTTGTTGGTCGCCCACGCCGGGGGAACCGCGGGTTCGGCATACGACGTTTATCCCTCGCCTGTCGAGCCTCTCGTCATCGAGTATCCGTTGTCAGAAACGAGACGGATTCTCGGCATTGACCTGGATACGTCGACTTCAACGGCGTATCTCGAAAAGCTCGACTTCTCCGTTACGGGCGACGATCCGCTACGGGTTGTGGTTCCGACGCGACGCCCCGATGTGCAACGGCCGGTCGACCTCGTCGAGGAGCTTGCCCGCCTGCACGGGTTTGCTTCGATTCCGGGCAGAGTCGTGAGCGGTACCGGAGGTGGTCTTCCTGCCGACATCATCGCTGAACGCAAGCTGCGGCGTGTCCTTACTGCCCTTGGACTGAACGAGGCCATGACGTTCGCGTTCATCGGACACCAAGATCTTGATGTGCTGCGCCTGGCCGAAAACGATCCACGGCGCGATGCAATCGACGTCGTGAACCCGCTGCGCGACGAGGAAGGTGTCATGCGCACCACTCTGCTGCCCGGCCTTATTAAGACTGTCGCGGCGAATCATGCCCGGGGTTTCGTCGACCTGGGATACTTCGAGATAGGAAAGGTATTTCTTCGTTCCGGTGGAGCATTGCCGGCCCAGCCGGATCATCTTGGATTTATCCTGACCGGGGAGCGTGGAGGAGACATCGGAGGCGAGGCGCGCAGCGTTGATGTACGAGACGGTGTCGGGATCATTGAGCGGCTCAGCGAGACAATGCGTGTCGGACTGGCGATCGAGCCGGCAGTGGAGAGTGGGTTTCACCCGGGTCGCTGCGGTCAGGTTGTCATCGACGGACAGGTGATCGGAACTGTCGGAGAGCTCCGACCCAGCGTGGCGGCGGCGGCGGGACTCAAGGGTCGGGTCGTGATAGGGGAGTTAGCCCTAGCGCCACTTGTCGCAGCGGCCGATCCCTGGACTCTTGTTCCCCCAAGCTCCTATCCGCCTGTCGTATTCGATCTTGCTTTCGAGACCGGTGCAGACGTTCGGGCCGGCAGCGTCGTGCAGACAATCCGAAGTGCGGCCGGTCCGGAGCTCGAATCGGTGTCGATTTTCGATGTGTACTCGGGTACAGGAATAGGGGAGGGGCGCATCAGCATTGCTGTTCGCCTGTCCCTCCGCGCTGCGGACCGGACGTTGACCGAAAGCGAGGTCACACCGATGCGCAAGAGCATCGTGGAGGCCGTCGAGTCCGGCCACGATGCGACGCTGCGCGGGAGCGTGTGAATGGATTTTCTTCGGATTTCGGATGTCGGGATTGCCGGACTGCGCACCATTCTCGATGCGACCGCCCGGATCAAGGCATCGCCCTCGGACGTGGAGGGACTCCTATCCGGGACCTCAATCGGGGTGTTCTTTGAAAAACCGTCTACACGAACCCGAGTGTCGTGCGAGGTTGCGGCGGTCCATCTTGGAGCACACCCGGTGATGCTGCGCGGCGACGAGGTGGGGCTGGGTAAGAGGGAGGCCTTGAAGGACGTTGCACGAGTGCTTGATCGATACGTGGATGCATTAGCGTTCCGGGTGTTCCGACACGAACACCTCGAGGAACTCGCGAAACACGCTCGTGGGCCTGTGATCAATCTCCTCTCCGACGTTGGGCATCCCTGCCAGATTGTGGCCGACCTTGCCACGATCGAGGAGCACATGGCATTGCAGGGTTGTCGGATCACGTACGTCGGTGACGGCAACAACGTGTGCAACTCCCTTCTTCTCGGTGGGGCGATGAGCGGTATGCACGTCACGGTTTGTACCCCACCCGGCTACGAACCCGACGCCGAGGAAGTTGTGGCCGCGCGGGCTATCGCAGCAACCACCGGCGGCTCCATAACGCTCATGTCGGATGCCGTCGCGGGTATGCGCGATGCGCATGTCTTGTACACAGATGTATGGACCTCTATGGGTCAAGAAGCCGAGGCAGAGCAAAGATTGCGGGATTTTGAAGGGTTCCAGATCGACCTCGCAGCGCTGAGCTCGGCCGATGCGAACGCCCTATTTCTCCACTGCCTGCCTGCGCATCGGGGAGAAGAGGTCACAGACGATGTGATGGAACACCCGCGGTCGATGGTATTC
Source organism: bacterium BMS3Bbin02 (assembly GCA_002898115.1). Taxonomy (GTDB): domain Bacteria; phylum Actinomycetota; class Acidimicrobiia; order Spongiisociales; family UBA5794; genus BMS3BBIN02. The sequence goes on from BDTL01000143.1 coordinate 6,915, forward strand.
GATCAAGCAGAGAACCGGATGCATGCGTTCTCGGCTGTGCTCCTGTACGCAAGCGGATCGCTGCCGACGTGGTGACCCCCGCAACGGATCTGTCGAGGTTCCTCGATGGGGATGTTGTGGACGTCGCCCAGCGGTTGATTGGTGCGACGTTACGAACGCGGATCGATGGCCGCACGACAGCCGTTGTTGTGACCGAAGTAGAGGCCTACGGCGGTCCCGCCGACGCTGCGAGCCACGCAGCACGCGGGAGAACCAAAGCGAACGCCTCAATGTTCCAGGAAGCCGGGACCCTCTATGTCTATCGCTCATACGGGATCCACTGGTGCGCGAACGTTGTCGTCGGTGGTGTCGACGTTCCTGCGGCGGTTCTGCTGCGCGGGGGAGATCCCGCAGTCGGTGTGTCCACCATGGAACGGCGCCGCGGTCGGACCCGAAACCTCACCGATGGACCCGGGAAGCTGTGTCAGGCTCTCGGCATCACAGGTGAACACGATGGGCAACTCCTTGGGTCTTCGGTTGAGCTGATCCCAGGGACCTCCATCGGGCCGGTTGTGGCTACGCGCCGAGTCGGCATCACCAAAGCAACCGATCTGCCGTGGCGGTTCGCCGTACTTCGGTAACCCGTTAAGGATTCACCCACAGTGTGACGGTGTCTACGCCGGAAGTACCAGACGCCGGCGCCTGTTTCCAGATGAGTCCGGATCTTCTGGTGGCATCGGAGGGGTCTTCCTCGGCGAGCAAGAATACCTGCACTTCGAACCCGAACAAACGCGCCCGTGCTTCTTCGAGTGGGAACCCGAGAACTGCGGCAACCGCATCGGTCGGTGTCTCACCGGCCACCGACAGTTTCACGATGGTGCCGATCTGGGCATCAGAGCCGGCCGGTGGACTCATGTTGAAAACGGTGCCGGTCGCAAGGTTATCGACACGGATCCATTCGATCCTCACGTCGAATCCCTGGTCGAGCAGCAGGGATGCCGCCTCTTCGAGCGTGAAGCCGACGACGTCGGGGGTAGCTGCTGCACCTACCGCCGTAATTCCGGCGGGGTTGTGAATAGGGCACACGACCGTGGGCGCCGCGTCACGAGGAAGACGGAGACGCTGGACGCTCGCTCGTGGACAGTATGGGCCTGCGAGAAAGCCTGTTGAGAGATCAACCTCAACGGTTACCATGCCGTCGTCTTCCGCTGTGGCGAGCTCCCCGTAGGGGACGCCGGCGAGAGCGGCCGACGCGTATCGCGCCCATATCTGTGCGGGCCATGTACCGCCGGTGATCGTGTACGGGGTGCGCGGCGCCTCGAGCGGTATTTGGCCGTCCGGGAATCCAACCCATACGGCGGTGACAAGTTCCGGGGTGTAACCCACAAACCAGGCATCGCTGTTGTTCTGCGACGTGCCCGTCTTCCCGGCTGTGACACGGCCTATTCGAGCTTGTTGGCCGGTACCGCGACGAACGACTTCAGTAAGGGCCTGGGTGACACGGTCTGCAACGGAACGAGGGAGCGCCTGTGTCACGACGGGCGTGGGCGAATAGATGACAGTGCCGGAGCTGTTCTCGATCCGGGTGACGAAGATGGGCTCCACATGGTTGCCACTTGCTGCGAACGTGGTGTATGCGGAGGCCATGTCAAGGACCGTTACCTCCTGGGCACCGAGCGCGAGGGAATGGTATGGCAGCAGCTCCTGGGTGATTCCGGCTGACATGGCAATTTCGGCGACGAGGGCGGGACCCACCGTGTCTATGAGCCGGGCGTAGATGACGTTGACCGAAAACACCGTGGCTTCGAGAACGCTGAGGTCAGGGAACACCGAGTCGTTGTAATTCTTCACGAGCCAGGGGCCGGATGGCGTGTCGATCGAAACTCGCTGGCCGCCGCGAACGATGGTGTCTAGCTCGATGCCGGACTCAAGAGCGGCTGCCAGTACGAACGGTTTGAACGCCGAACCGGGCTGGCGTCGTCCCTGTGTCGCGAGATTGAACTGAGCGTTCGGATCGTCCACGGCGTAGAAGTCCTTACCGCCCACGATCGCGAGCACATGGCCCGTTCGGGGGTCGATTGAAACGAGTCCGGCTGAGGGCTCCTCTCCTCCCATGACGTCAGCGATCGCAGCTTCGGCGGCTTCTTGCATGATTGGATCGATGGTCGTATAGATCTGTAGGCCACCGCGGAACAGGGCGTCATACCGATCTGTCGCGGTGGCTCCGAGGGCCGGGTCATCGAGTAGTCGGCGTTTCACCTCTTCGGTGAAGTACGGATATCGTGCCTGGTTAGAAATCGGCGTTTGATCGGCGAGGGTGATCGGTGAGGAACGAGCAGCATCTGCAGCATCCTCGTCGATCCAACCGAGTTGCAGCATCTTGTCGAGGACGACATTTCTGCGGGAGAGGGCTGCGTCCGGATGCGTCAGCGGCTCGGTTTTCGAGGGACTCTGGATCAGTCCTGCGAGCAACGCAGCTTCTTGGAGGTTGAGCTCGCCGACTTCCTTACCGAAATAGGTCAATGCTGCGGTGCCGATGCCGTACGCACCGGCACCGAAGTAGACGGTGTTGAGATATCGGACAAGGATCTCCTCCTTTGTCAACGACTCTTCGATTCGAACCGCGAGTACAGCTTCCTCGACCTTGCGATCGATCGTGACTTCCGGCGTGAGGATCACGCTCTTGATGTACTGCTGAGTGATCGTCGAGCCGCCCTGAACGACGTCGCCGGCTTCGATGTTTGCGACCATTGCCCGGGTTAACGCCTGAAGGTCGACACCTCCGTGGTCCCAGAATCTCTCGTCCTCGATTGCGACAACGGCATCACGCACGACTTGTGGAAGGTCAGCGGCTTCGACGAGGACGCGGTTCTCCCCGGCGAACCATTGGGCGAGGACGGAGCCGTCCGATGCGTACACCGTCGTCGTGAGCGACTGTTTGATCTCAAGACTGTCCTCGTACGGCGTTACGCTGCACGCCGCTGCCACGAGGGAGAACACAATGGCTAAGAGACCGATCCTGGCACGCATGCTCGCAGGGTACACCGGTTCCCGTCCCCAAGCATTGGCGCCAACTCGGTCGCCCGGTATCCTGCACCCATGCAAGAACATACGCTTTCGCCCGAGGACCAACTTGCGATTCTGACCGACGGTGTCGACACCGTCATGCCACAGGATGCCCTTCTAGAAAAGCTGCGTCTGGGTCGTCCATTGCGAGTGAAACTTGGTGTTGATCCCACCGCGCCTGACGTCACGCTTGGATGGGCGGTAGTTTTCCGACTATTGCGCAGGTTCCAAGATCTCGGTCATACCGCGGTTCTCATTCTCGGTGACTTCACAGCTCTTGTTGGTGATCCAAGTGGGAAGTCTGAGACGCGTAAACGTCTCACGGCCGAAGAGGTCTCAGCGTACGCGGCGAGCTGTCTCGACATGATCAAAGATGTACTGTCAGAAGAACGCCTGGAGATTCGACCGAACTCCGAATGGCTTGGAACGATGGATATGCACCAGCTTCTCGAACTGACGTCAACGACGACAGTGGCTCGATTGTTGGAGCGCGATGACTTTGCAAAACGCTTTGCCGCACAACAGCCGATCTCGCTCATCGAGTTCATGTACCCGATCCTCCAGGCAATGGATTCCGTGGCGGTCGAGGCCGATGTTGAACTGGGTGGTGCCGACCAGTTGTGGAATCTCCTCATGGGACGCCAGGTCCAGGTTCGGTTTGGCCAAGCTCCGCAGGTGGCGGTGACTGTACCGTTGCTTGTTGGAACAGATGGTTCCCGCAAAATGTCACAGTCGTATGGCAACTACATCTCGATACGCGAAGACCCTGAAGAGATCTTTGGGAAGGTCATGAGCCTTCCCGATGATGCCATGGAACAATGGTTTCTACTCGCGGCTGGTTACAAGGAAGCGGACGCTGCGCGTGTAGCTGGAGAGGTTCGAGATGGTACGCGTCACCCGGGGGAGACGAAACGTCTCCTGGCGCGTGAGGTCGTCACGATCTACCACGGCGCCGCTGCTGCTGCTGCTGCCGAGGCGACGTTCGACAGGTTGTTCAAACAGCACGAGATGCCGGACGATATCGACGAGTTTCCGCTGCCGGCGTCGATGACGAGCGAGGTGTTCATCCCGGCGCTGCTCGCCGACGCCGGGCTGGTTTCGTCGAACAGCGAAGGCCGCAGGATGATCAAGCAAGGTGCTGTGAAGATCGACAGCGTCCGGATCGATGTGGAGCGTCTTGGTGTGGACGAGGTCGCCGGCAAGGTTATTCAAGTCGGAAAGCGGCGTTTCGTTAGGATCGGGTGATTCGACGATCGGCTGACGAGGCATCGGTGGAACCTTTCAAGAACGTTTTCTCTCCTGCGTTGGTTTCCTGCATTGCCAACCATCTCGATAGACATGTCCCATCGTTCGATCGAGATCGATTCGAGCGTCCCGTTCTGGCCGACATCGAGAATCTCGAGCTCAAGGCCCGCGCCCAACTAATCGCCGACCATGTGCATATCGCGTTACCTCAGTATCCGGGTGACCGAATCGAGGTGCTCAGGGCCATGTTGCGTCCGGTCGTCAACGGCGACGGCGAACAGCACAGCGACGACCTGGGAATCGGTGGGTGGGGCGTCTTGCCGCTGTCCATGGTGGTCGGCCAACACGGACGAGACGACTTTGCAGCATCCCTCGCACTGCTACGGGAGATGACCATTCTCTTTTCGTCGGAGTTCGCGGTCCGATATTTCTTGCTCGCTGATCTGACGGGGACCCTCGCGATCATGCGAACCTGGGTGGCAGATCCCAAGCATCACGTCAG
>BDTL01000144.1 GCA_002898115.1 bacterium BMS3Bbin02
CGAGTGTCCCACGTGGCCAACACGATTCGACTTGTCCGTGACCGGTTACCCGCCGACGTCGCCCTCATTGGTTTTGCGGGAGCACCCATCACCCTGATGGCCTATCTGGTGGAGGGCGGAGGTTCGAAGGATTTCCTGGCCCTCCGCGCGGCGATCAGAGACGACCCGGCGGCGGGTCTTGCAGCAGCCGAGCGTCTCGGACGGGCGATGCGGGTGTATCTCGACCTGCAGATCGAGGCGGGCGCCGACGTGGTGCAACTCTTTGATACGTGGCTTGGTGTGTTAGATGTGTCGACGGCTCGCGATATCGGTCTCGTCGGAGCGAGGGAGGCTTTGCTCGACCTCAACGTACCCAGGATCTATTTCGCCCCGCACGCGCAACACATTCAGCCCGAGATGACGCTCGTCGGGGCCGACGGATACGGTGTGGACTGGCGTGAGCCGATCGACAAGCAGTGGGACCGGATTGCGGGCGACGTCGCTGTCCAAGGCAACCTTGATCCGGCTGCATTGTTATGTGGACCTGCAACAATTCAACGCGCTGTGAAGGACGTACTTCGCCGCACCGCCGGCCGCCCGGGACACATCTTCAACCTTGGTCACGGCATCGACAAGGACACACCGATTGAGCACGTCACCACTTTGGTTCGTGCCGTAAGAGGAGACATCTGATGCGCGATTTCGCCGAGCCGCTTCCCCCGATACCCGGGCGCGTGGGCGTTGTTGTTGCTCAGCTTGGCGGACCGCGCGACCTCGGAGAAGTGCGCGGGTTCATCAAGGGCATCTTCACAGACCCGGACGCAGTTCCCATTCGCGGAGGAAGCGCCGTGCGTAAGACCGTAGGCAGCGTCATCGCCGCGTCACGGGCGCCGGTCGTCAAGAAGTATTACCGCCTCATCGGCTCCGGTTCCCCCATTCTTCCGATTACTCAGTCGCAGGCGTATCTCGTCGGTGAGGAGCTGCGAAGCCGAGGTCACGACGTCGTTACCGCAGTCGCTATGCGAAATGGGCGTCCCGACACCAGGGACGCAGTCGAGTTGCTGCAGCGGCTCCGCGCCGAGCATCTCGTGATGCTGCCGCTCTACCCTCAGTTTACGTTCGCAACGGTGGGTTCTGCGGAAAAGGAACTGCGGAGGGTGCTTGGCAGGGTCAGCCAGTACGAACCAGTCGTGTTGCGCTCCTGGCACGATCACCCGAGCTACCTCGATCTGCAGGCACGACTCCTGACCGAGACGATCGAGCAACTCCCTGAAGAGGAACGAGACGGCGTTGCGGTACTCGTGTCGGCTCACGGCCTCCCGGTCAAGGTTGTCGACAAGGGCGATCCGTACCCCGAAGAAACCGAGCGCACTTTTACCGAGGTGATCAAGAGGGTTCCCTACAACGTCGATGCGCGCCTCGGCTATCAATCGCGTACCGGCCCCATCAAGTGGATCGGACCGGGCACGGAGAAGATCATCGACGAATTCGCCGCGGCCGGCCACAAGACAATCGTCATGTGGGCTGTCACGTTCGTGTCGGATCACATCGAAACTCTCTACGAAACGGACATCCTGTTCCGTGATCATGCGATCAAAGCTGGTATCGAAACGTATCTTCGAGTGCCGGTATTCAACGATATGCCCGAGGTAGGGCCTATGCTCGCTGACGTCATTGAGCCCTTCGTCGTTGACGCCGGAAGCGGAACAGGAAATACGCCGATCCACACATGAACCGAACAGAAGTTGTCGTAGTCGGCGCCGGCCTTGCCGGGTTGTTCGCCGCAATTGAACTTGCACAACGCGACGTGGATGTCGTTGTTGTTGAAGCTGCCGAACACGCCGGTGGTGTCGCCAAGACGATCACAGATTCGGGCTACCTGCTCGATACCGCGGTTGGCTCCTTCCTGTTGCCGCATCCGCATCTGACCCCGATGTTGTCACGTCTCGCCGTTGAGATCGTTGCTGCGGACAAGTGCGCGAGCCGTCAATGGGTGGCTCATAAACATCGTCTGCGATCGCTCCCGAGAACGCCTGGCCAGTTCGTGAGGTCCTCGGTCGTGGGTCCCGCGAGCAAGTTGCGGGCCGCGTGTGAGCCTCTTCTTGGGCGGGAATCGGCACATGGCGACGAGTCGTTAAGCGAGTTTCTGTGTCGACGGTTCGGCAGGCGGAGTGGGAGTACCGCCGCGTGGCTAGCCGCCTCCGGGATTTTCGCGGGGGACCCGGATCTTCTGTCGGCCGCCGCGGCATTCCCGCGACTCTATGATCTTGAGGTGAAGTCGGGTTCGGTTGTCCGGGCAATGGTGACGTCGAAGAAGAAACGTGTTGTGGATGTGCCGCCACCGCGGCTTCACGCTCCCACGGGTGGTATGGCTGCGGTGGTTGCGGCCTGCGCTGAAATCCTCGGCGAACGTCTGCACCTCGCTACGAAGGTCGGTTCGGTGCAGCGGATCGGGGACACGTGGAAGGTCGAGACATCCGGTGGTTCATGGCAAGCGGATGATGTCGTGGTGGCGGTTCGTCCTGAGCAGGCTTCGGGTTTTCTGCCTCGGTCGGTGGCGACGACGATGGCGGCGACCCGATCAGCCCCCGTGGTTGTGGTCGGTGTTGGTGGGAGAGCAGCGGATCTGCCGTTTCCCCAGGGTCTGGGGTATCTCACGATGCCCGGCGAAGGCCTTCGCACAGTAGGCGTCGTGTTCGAGTCGGCGATGTTCGCGAACCGGGCGCCGTTGGGTCATCGGATGGCAAAGGTGATTCTTGGCGGTGCGCGAAATCCGCAGATGGTGGAGTGGTCGGATGAGCAGTTGGCGCGGATCGCGGTCGAGGAGTTGGCGTGGACTCTAGATCAGACGATCGAGGCGTCGTGGCTTGCAGTCGTGCGACATCGTTCGGGTATTCCCCAGTATGAGATCGGGCACGCTGAACGTCGGGCGCGTACGACGGAGTCTCTCGTGGACTTCCCGGGGCTGCGGCTAATCGGTTGGGGGTACGACGGTATCGCGATCGGTGATCGTGCCCAGGAAGCGGTTGAGCTAGCGGATGCGATAACGGGATCAAACACCACGGTCTAACCGGCCGGTGTTGGATGTGCACTACACTTGCGCACCGCTAAGGGCGTTTAGCTCAGCCTGGTTAGAGCGCTTCCCTTACAAGGAAGAAGTCGGCGGTTCGAATCCGTCAACGCCCACGTCGGTTTCGGCCTTCGGCCGAAGCCCTAACGGGAACTGCTGCGCAGCTCCGGGGAACGCTTCGCGTTCCTTTGGAGAAGCCTCCGGCTTCTCCGGGGAACCCCTATCTCCACGGCAACCTCGCGGGGCTCGGTTCCTTGGAAGTTTCACAAGGCGCAACTTCGGCTCCACTGGTTGTGGTTTCTTCTTGGATCGCTCGGTCCTTATGT
>BDTL01000145.1 GCA_002898115.1 bacterium BMS3Bbin02
ACATGACCGTAACAATCGCCGCTATCGGCCTGACGATTCGTCTCGCAGAAGGCGAAGAGATCCACGACGAGGTGTCATGTAAGTTCAGGCGTGACGTCGTGGAAGCCGAAGCGTCCGCAGCCGGACTCGCAGTCAACGGATGGTGGACGGACACCGAAGACAGATTCGCGGTTGCGCTGCTACAACCAAAACCTGCTCCTCGACCATGGAAGCTTCACCGACCCCGCAACTGAAATCCGCCACAGCACTGATATGCTGAACCCCGTGTTAGGGACGACCAGGGAACAAACGCCGGACCGACCACTCGAAATCGGTGAAGTGATAGACGCAGGGTTCTCCCTATGGCGTCGTTCACTCGGCACGATGACCGTCGTAACGCTCGCTATCGGCTCGACGTACACGTTCGTGGCGATTATCCGAAACTGGGTCGGGTCTTTCACGAGCATCAACCTCCAGGGCGCTGTCCAGATCGGTCGACTGCACCCGGATCTCTACGATTTCATCCTGTTGGCATTTGTCATAGCCTTTCAGATCATTGGGGCCGCCCACGTAGCGGACGATGTGCGCACGGGTCGATGCCGCACGCCTCGACAGCTGTTCAGCACCGCAGGCGTGGCGATCCCTCTCAGAGACTGGTTCCTAGCCGCGACGATGGCGGTTGGAACAGTCCTCGTGTTGCCCCTGCCTGTTGTGCTCCATATCCCCGGTGTACTCGTCCGGGAGGACGGGGGGTATATCGCCACCGTGAGGCGTTCGTTGTACCTCGCGACGCGTAGAGTATTGAAGGTCCTATGGGTCGTTCTCATAGGGACACTCGTGATCCTCGGCCTCGGTGTCGGGACCTATGGCGTGGCGTTCGCGTGGATTACCGAAAACCCTCCGCCGACGCCGGTACTGGCGACCATTGCCCCGCTCTTCATCCTGGTCGCCTCGACCGCGCTTGGGACGATCGGTGGCATGTCTGTCACTCTAGTTTCCGATGGCATTGCGAGAAGGGACGGCCTTGACCTTCTGGAACGGGTCCACGAGGCGCGTGCGACAGCTCAACACGCACCATCACCATGATTACGAGCGAAGAGCTAGTGGATTTGGCTGAGAACGCACGGACGGACCCCGGTGCATTCGACCAGTTGCGTGCGGTCACGGAAGTCGACGGCCGATCGGTCAATATGGAAGCGATCCTTGGCAACGCGTCCCCCGAGACGGCCGTCGAACGGATTGACACGCTCACTCGACTCGACGTCACCGGCACGGCACAGCAAGAACCTGAGGAGTTCGGCTCCCCGGTTCGCCCACCGTCAGCCGGCGACGGAACGTTCCTCGCCTACCTACTGATCGCTGCCCTCGGCGTTGCTTTGGTGGTCGTATTCATCCGGACTCGACAAAATCGAAGAAAGATGCCGGCTCCGCCCACAGCGGTCGAGACCGCGCCCACCCTTGACGTGCAACGCCGCACCTATGCCGACGACGCACGAGAGGCGGCGGCACAAGGTGACTATGCAAGCGCCGTGCGTCTGTGGTTCCGCTGGGGCCTCGCTGCGATGGAAGAGCGAGGAAGGATCGACGACCACACCGTTGCGACGGCTGACACGCTTCGACAAACCAGCCACCATCTCCATGCCAACCGAGTGGCACACGATTTCGACATCGTGGTGTACGCCGAGAGACCGGCAACCAAGACCATGGTCGATGATCTTGAGCAGGTCTGGATGGAAATCCTCGACGAGGAAAACGCATGAAACGTCGGGCGAGTGGGTTCTGGAACGTGGTGTGGACATTGCCTGTCGCCCTCGTCCTCTTCGCGGGTCTCTACGTCACATTGTTCCCCCCGGCACCAACGCCTACGACACAATCAGTTCCATGGTCGACCTACGACACATCGCTTGCGGGACTCGACAATCTCTATGCACTCCTCGAGCAGAACTACCCGATGCGTCGCGTCGCTGACCTTCCGTCAACATCCACACTCGCTGTATCGCCCGGGTCAACGGTTTTCATTGCGGGACTGCACTCGTTCGACGCAAGCCAAGTCGCACAACTCGAAGAGCTCATCGACTCCGGTGTGAACGTCGTGTTTGCTCTTGCCGGTGCGCCTCCACCGCTTAGCGTCGCACCGCTGACCGTGTCAGCCACGACGGTTCGGGCGGAGGTACAGGTCACGATCGACGGTCTTCTCAACGAACGCGTCAACCTCTCGACGCTCCGCGGGCCGATCGCCGGCATCCGTCAGTTCACCGATCTCGGTGAGACGCTCCCGGTGGTTGCTACCGCCGATGGTGCGCCAGTTGCCGCTGACGCCATCGGAAAGGGAATCGCCTGGTTTCTCTCTGACCCGGACCTGCTCACGAACAGGTGGCTCTACAACGCAGACAATGCAAGCCTCCCCCTTCTCGTGGCCGGCGCCGCAGATCGGCCGGTTTTCTTTTACGAGCCGGTCACGCCGCCCAGTCCCATAACCGGCTTCGCAGCGCTCCCCTCCAACGTCAAAATGGCGCTGCTTTTGCTCGGTGTCGCAGCCTTCGTATATGCGGTGTCAGCAACGTCCCGGTTCGGACCCATCGAACGCAACAAACGCTCCCTTGAGCCGTCGCGCGCCCAGTATGCGACCGCGCTCGGCACACGCCTCGCTCGCATCGAACATGCCCGCAGACCAGCCGGCACCTACCTCGCTCAACGTCTTCGCCGCGAGTTACAACGCCGCGCCGCCACCAACAACCCCGCTGATCTCCGTGAGGCGGGGCGCCGCGCGGGTGTTTCAGACCAAAAGATAAACATTGCGCTGAGCTCTGCTGCGCCGCTTCTCCCAACCGCGCAGGCGCTCGCACAAGTGTTGAGATCAAACAGAAATATGAGGAAGGACCGCGGATGAACCAACTACGAACCCGTGTCATCGATGCAGTTGAGCAGGTTGTCGTCGAGGCATCGACGACGATCGACATCTTGTTGATGGCACTCAGCGTTGATGGCCACGTGCTCATCGAAGGCCCCCCGGGGGTGGCAAAGACTCTCGTCGCACGCACCGTTGCCGCCGCATTGGGACTCGACTTTGGACGAATCCAGTTCACTCCCGACATGTTGCCATCGGATATCACGGGAACGTTGGCTCTCGACGGCGCCAGGCTTTCGTTTCGGAAAGGCCCCATTTTCCACAATGCGGTGCTCGCCGACGAGATCAATCGCACACCTCCCAAGACCCAAAGTGCGCTTCTTGAGGGAATGCAGGAAGGTCATGTCACAGTCGACGGGGTTCGTCATCCCCTCCCCGACCCGTTCCTTGTCGTCGCAACACAGAACCCGATCGAGTACGAGGGCACATACCCCCTGCCCGAGGCTCAGCTCGATCGGTTCCTGTTCAAACTTGTTCTGTCGTATCCATCTGAAGAAGCCGAACGCGCACTGCTCACGCTGCCGCGCGTTGGCGTCAAGGACACGTCCGTGGCACACGTGACCGCAGTCGCAACAGCCGAGGACATCGCGTCCATGCGAACAGCCGTCGCATCCACCCAGGTTGCGCCGGAGGTAGTCGAGTACGTCGCATCGATCGTGCGGTTCTCGCGCCGGCTTCCCAACGTCGAAGTCGGTGCTTCACCACGAGCTGGAGTCCACCTCCTCGCGGCAGCCAAGGCCGCGGCGCGATTGGTCGGTCGTGACTTCGTGACTCCCGACGATGTCAAGGCCGTCGCCAACGTCGTCCTGGCGCATCGAATCATCATCAGACCAGAAGCCGAACTCGACAGATACAACGCTGCCAGTGCCGTCTCCGAGACCCTTGAGAAGGTGCCTGTACCAAAATGATGCCTACTCCTCGCGCAGCCATCGTGACCGCGGGGGCTGCCCTTTTGGCGATTCCCTTCGGCGGGCTCGTAGGAGCCGGTGCTGTCATCCTCGTCCTGGTCCTCACAGTCGTCGACGCTCTCGGCGTACGGGAGGTTCCGGTGGTTGCCGGAGAGATCCCCCAGCACCTCGCCCGCGGATATGAGTCGACAATCGAGTACACCGTCGAGACCGACAATCGGTTCCGGTTACGTCAACCGGGCACACCCGACATAACCATCAACCCGCAAGGACCGACATCCTCTACAAGGTTCACGTTGGTCGCCACCCGTCGCGGGGCACATCAACTTCCCTCAGTCGTCGTCCGATTGTTTGGCCGCTGGGGTCTGGGGGCGTGGACGCACCAACCGAGAGGCAGGTCCGACATCACCGTATTCCCCGACGTCGTCATGGCTCGCAGAATCGCCTACGCCGTCGCGCGAGGGTCGCTACGTCAGGGCGAACGGATCACCCGCAGGATTGGTCTCGGAACCGCGTTTGATTCCGTTCGTGAGTACGTCCCGGGCGATGACTTCCGACACATCAACTGGCGTGCAATGCTTCGCACCGGCCAACCCATGACCAACGTGTTCAACTTCGAGCAGGACCGCAACGTGTTGTGCCTTATCGACCAGGGCAGACTGATGGGCGGTGACCTTGGGGGCAAGACCCGTCTGGATGCGGCAATCGATGCAGCGGTTGCTGTCGGATATGTTGCGGACACGATCGGTGATCGAGTCGGGTTCATGACGTTCGATCAGTCACTCACCCATCACCTCGCCCCGCGGCGTCGCGGCGGTGAGGCTCTCGTGCGCGGTCTCCACGCGCTTGAACCAACTAGCAACAACACGCGATTCGACGAACCGTTGCAGATCGCGATCAGAGCAAAGCGGTCATTCGTCCTGATTTTCACGGACTTGCTCGATGCCGCCGCATCCGAGGCGCTCCTACGCGCCGTACCCTTGCTTACCCGCCATCATTCAGTTGCGGTCGTATCTTCCATCGATCCCGAACTAGAGGATGCCACGCTGGCCACCCCGGCAACCACGTTCGATGCCTTCGTTAGTGTCGCTGCACACGAGGCGCTGAACCAGCAGCTAGAAGTGGTCGAACAGTTGAAAAACCTTGGAGCCCAACCAATCGTTCTGCGCGCGGAGGATCTCCCGACTGCCTGTGTTAGGCACTACTTGGATCTGAAAGATCGCGCAAGGGTATGACGCCGCGGGTCCACACAAGGCGCCAAAAGATGACAAACGTCGACATGCCTACGACCACGACCGGTAGCGCGGAGAGACCGACCCGTGACACAAAGGACTCGATCACGGCGGCGAGCAAGAGCCACGGGGCGGTACCGACGGCGATCACGATCGCATAAGAAGCTTCCTCGCGCAGCGCCTGGCCTCTCGACCTCAGCCCGGGGTCAACAAGCGCCCACCCCATTGCGAAACCGGCCGCCACGCCGAGCGCGATGGCCGTGAGCTCGATCGGACCATGGCCAGCCACGAGTTCAAGGAAAAACGCTCCTTCGCCCTGTGCGATCAGGAGCTGGCCGACAACTCCGAGCAGGACTGAGTTGTAGGCCAGCAGGTAGATCGACGGCAGCCCGAACGCAATACCGACAACGAACGCCATCAACGTCACCCGAAAGTTATTGATGAACAGTTCCTGAGCGAACTGGACGTGCTCGCCCGGAGACATCTGAGAGGCCGTCCCCGTGGCCCCCGGATCGAGCGCATTCCCGAAGACATCGGGGACAAGGGTGGCGGCAGCTGTCGGGTCGAGGGCGGCCCAGAGCGCGCCAAGACCTGTAAAGACGACCAGCGCGACCATGACCCAACGAATGAGTTTCAGTCTGCGAGCGATCGCGAGCCAGAACGTCGACCCGAAAAAAGTCCGGAATCCGTCGGTGAACGGCTGGGCTCCGTATACGTAGCGATACCCCTCGGTGATCGCCGACCGAAGACGATCAGTGTCTCCCGAACCGGAGTCCCCGAGTGAAGCGGCCTCGGCAGTGACACTTCGGTACAGCCTGCCGATCTCGATGGCGTTCTCAAACGAGTCCTTGCGCGACGCCTTCACGCGCTCGACGCGGCCGATCAGTTCGCGCTCGACGCTGTCATAGCTTTCGATAGACGTTGGGGGTACTGTTGGCCCGGACACATGTTGCACACTACACATTCCGTTACAACACCAGAAGGCTTCACGTTCCCACTTCAAGTCGCCGGTGTCGGATCGCGTCTCATCGCCACCACGATCGACCTCGCCCTGGTCTACTTGATTGAATTGGCCGTCTTTGCAGTGTTGGCGTCGGTGCTCCTCGTCGGAGGAGGCAGCACTGCGGTCCTGGTGATTCTCAGCTCGGTGGGCATCGCCATCCTGTTTGCCTACTGGGGGTATTTCGACATTAAGCGCGAGGGACAGACGCCCGGTCGAAAGTTATGCAGCCTGCAAGTGATCTCTCTTGAGGCCCGACCCCCAACCCTGCAAGCAACAACTATCCGCACGCTGATGCGGTTCCTCGACATGTTCCCGCCAATCGGACTGTGGGCCATGTTGATGTCCCCACTCAACCAGCGCCTCGGTGATACGGTCGCCGGGACAATCGTGATCCGCCTCCCTCGCCCACAACGTCCGATCGTCACGTCCGGTGCGATGAGGCTTGTGAAATACGTCAACTCCGCAATGGTCAACGACGCCGTCTACCGGTTGGCAAAGGAATACGCCAACCGACGCACAACACTGAGCGCCGAAGCTCGAAAGACCGTCCAGACGGAACTTACCGAACTCTTGCGCCCCGCGCTTACCGAACGCCGTCAGGTGAAAGCGGATGATCTCATCGTTGCCGCGATTGTCGCAAGCGAACGTTCGCGGGGGATTCGCAATGGTCGCCGTCGCGCAAGTCAAAGGACGTCGCCACGCCCGACATCCGACGACATACCCGGTTGACCATCGGCGGTCTTCGACCGTCTACTCGCCGGCGAGCAATGTGCTGAACGCAGCTTCGTCAAGGACGCGAACGCCGAGCTGCTCGGCCTTTGCGAGCTTTGACCCCGCGGCTGCTCCGGCAACGAGATAGTCGGTCCGCCCCGACACCGACCCTGTCACTTTCCCTCCGCGAGATTCGATGGCGGCCTTAGCCTCCGGGCGGGTCAACCCGTCGAGTGTGCCGGTAATCACGAACACCTTCCCCGTGAGATGATCGCTGGTTGGTGGAACGGGATCTGGGTCAACGAGGCGTACCCCGGCAGCTGCGAGCCGCTCGACGAGATGGATGTTGTCCGGGTCCGACGCCCAACCGATCCACGACGCAACAATTTCGGGACCGACCCCGTCGATCGCTCCGAGTTCTTCCTCGGTCGCAGCCATCAGCTTTGGCAATGAACGGAACTCGCGAGCCAGCGTTCGGGCAACTGTCCCTCCGATCAAAGGGACGCCAAGCCCGGTTAATAGCCGACCAACACCCGCGTCCTTCGCTCGCTCGATCGCTGTGAGCAGGTTGTCGACGGAGATTTCCCCCCACCCATCGAGCTCAAGCAGACGGTCTCGGTCCAGGACGAAGATGTCCGAGGGATCCTTGATGATGCCCTTGTTAAGCAACGTATCGACCGTCTTGAAACCGAGACCCTCAATGTCCATGGCGCCGCGCGACGCAAAGTGGAAGAGGTATTCGCGAATGCGACTCGGGCAGGCGAACCCGCCGGTACATCTGGCCTTCGCTTGCCCGTCGGTCAACACGATCGGGTTGTTACAGAACGGACATCGATCCGGCATGTTCCACTGGGGAAGATCCGCCGGACGTCTGGCAAGGATCGGTCCCACTACCTCGGGTATTACATCGCCGGCACGCCGCACGATCACGGTGTCACCTGGACGAACGTCCTTGCGATGCACCTCGCCCTCGTTGTGGAGGGTGGCATGCTCGACTGTGACACCGCCGACAAACACGGGTTCGAGCACTGCGTACGGGGTGACCGCTCCAGTTCGGCCCACGTTGATCTCTATTGCTTTGAGGACTGTGGACTTCTCTTCCGGAGGAAGTTTGTAGGCCGTTGCCCAGCGTGGACTCTTCGCGGTGAAGCCGGCCTTGTCCTGCATTGCTAGGTCGTCGACCTTGATCACGATGCCGTCGGTCTCGTATTCATGGTCGTGACGATGCTGCGTGGCGTTGTCGACGTACGCCACTACGTCGTCAATCGTCGCGACAATCCGGTTCTCCGGGTTGATGGGAAAACCGAGGTCCACCAACCACGCCATCGTGTCGGAATGGGTGGCGAACTGCGGACCACCCGCAACATACCCGAGTTGGTAAAACCAGACCCTGAGATTCCGGCTAGCCGTCTTCGTCGGATCTTTCTGACGAACTGACCCTGCCGCGGTGTTGCGGGGGTTCACGTACGGCTTGAGGCCGAGTTCTTCCTGACGACGATTGAGCGCTTCAAACTCAGCAACCGGGAGGTAGATCTCCCCGCGCACCTCAAGCACCGTCGGCGCCTCGCCGCGGAGTCGAAGGGGCACAGAGCGAATGGTCCTGACGTTTGCGGTGACGTCCTCCCCCGTTATCCCATCACCACGGGTGGCGCCTCGTACCATGACACCGTTTTCGTACGTTACCGAAATAGCGAGGCCATCGATTTTGAGTTCGCACATGTATGCGGAGGGTGGTTCGCCGAGGGCGCGAACGAGACGAGATTCCCAGGCACGTAGTTCGTCCTCAGACTCGACGTTGTCGAGAGAGAACATGCGTTGAAGATGCGTCACCGGAGCAAACGTTGTCTCGACCTCCGCACCGACACGCTGGGTCGGCGAATCGAGTGTCACCAGGCTGGGGTTGGCAGCCTCGATCGCTTTGAGTTCGCGCATGAGATCATCCCAGTCGGCGTCCGGGATCGAGGGTTCGCCGAGCACGTAGTAGCCATAGTTGTGAGACCGAATCTCCTCACGGAGTTCGGCTGCGCGTTGTGCGGGATCGGTCGATGCGGTCACTGAACCGGGTCCTGATCGATGGTTCCCATAACCTACAACACCGGTACGACTTCACAGGCGAACGATCCGCCGATGGTTACTCAGGGCGCCCACGCAACCCAGACACCCGGGGCAATATCTCGTGGAGACTCGTCGATGAAACCTTGAACGAGGATGCGCGAGACGCCATTCAGGACTGCGGGATACGCAAACGCCGACCCGTCCGGCGACCACAGAGACACCGATTGCGCATATTGATCCGCAAACGGACCGAACACCCCCAGCCAGGAGAGGTCGGGACTGAACGGTTCGAAGTCAATGATTTCTCCGTCCTGCCACACATGCCACGCAACGGATGGCTCGGGACCGTCAACCAACGTCAAGAACAACAGGCGGGTCCCGCTTGGATCCCATTGAAAGACCGGACTTGCTGCCGATGTGACGACCGTTACCGATCCGTCCTCGAGGTCAACGACCGTGAGCGGCCCGGGACGAACCACCGGGATAACCTGTGCGGCCGCGGCGATAGCGTTTTCGTTGCCATCCAGGGTTGTCTGAATCGCCACACGGCGTCCAGCGCCGACAAAGCGAGCTGATCCTCGGACTCTCGCAACATCGATGAATACCTCTCCGTCCCACACCGCAAGAAACGTCCGAGCGCCCTGGGTACGCAGCGTCACCAGACCGTCATCGAGCCATACCGGCGCCTGGAAACGACCGGTCAGGCTGTCGATAGTTACGGTCGTCGTCGCGCGGACGTCCAATCGGCTCCCCCCGGAATGCGTTGCGAGCGTGCTTCCGTCGGGTTCCCACGTCATGTAGAACGGAGCATCCTTCCCGACTACCTCGACCGAATCGGAGCCGTCGACAACCTCGGCAATCAGGCCGGCGGCCGCTTCATTGTTGCGCAGGGACACCACCGTGGTGCTCTCAGGGTCCGGGGACGCTAGATAGAAAAATGGTGCCGTGGCGAACTCGACGTTCCACACCTCTTGCCCACTGATCTGCGTTGCGATCAGGCGATTGTCACCCTGAGCGATCTGTGCCCGTACAACTGTGTCCGCGGAGGCCCAGATCGGTTGAAAGTACCGCGCGCCCGCCTTCGGATCAAAGCGCTCGATCTCCTCACCGGTGGAAGTGACGATCGCCACGGCGCCGGCCGAGTCGAGAATCACGAGTGGTGCATCGTCTGATTCGGTCGTGCAAGCGCCCACAACCAGTAGGAACACGCTAAACACGGCGACAACACGAACACGCTTCATACAATCAACTACACCGATCACGCCCGGAATGTTCCCGGGAATCGACACGCGATGAGATCTTATAAAACGTCGGCGTGGTGGATCTCATCAACGACCTTGTTCACGAGTTCCATGACATGTTCTGCTGTCCCGATGGTGCCGCCGGCTAGCCCACACGCCGGGGTGTACCACGCGTCGTCGTGCATCGGACCGAGCGGTGCTCCCTCCACGACAAGACGTGCCATTGCGAG
Source organism: bacterium BMS3Bbin02 (assembly GCA_002898115.1). Classification (GTDB taxonomy): domain Bacteria; phylum Actinomycetota; class Acidimicrobiia; order Spongiisociales; family UBA5794; genus BMS3BBIN02. The sequence continues at coordinate 10,268 of BDTL01000145.1, forward strand.
CCGGTAACGGCTGAGCATTGCGTCGATACTCGGCATTGGTGTCAACATCGTCGGGGTCACGCCCCACATCACCCGGCTCCCGCGTGCAATCGCCGCTGCGATCTGCTCCGTGCGGTCGGAAAAACCGACCCCCAGCGAGGCTGTGTCCCACGAGAACCACCGCGGGTCCAGTTCAGCGACCAGTCCCCAGTCGGGATCGCCGCAGCAATGGATCCCGGGGCGGACCGAGACACCATCCATGACAGCCCCAAGCACCTCGCGAACCAGTCCAAGGTCGGCGTGTGCTCCGCGCTCTGAGCCCCAGGCGGTGAGCGACGGCTCATCAAGAATCAGGACGATCGCGGCGTTTGGGGCGAGCTCACGAATCACCGCGATGTGTTCATCAATGCGCGCGATGAGATCCGGTACAAGATCGTTCCACAACCTCGTAGAATCAGCGCCGCCTGCAAGCATTGCCAGCCCCAGTGTGATCGGTCCGGTCGCCTGCGTCTTGATGACCTCGTCCTCGGTAGATTCGAGGAACATCCGGGCAGAGATGGTTGCTTCGTCCCGCTCTCCAGACGGGGCGCCATGCAACAACCCGTACGCCCCGGCTGCCCCACACCCCGCCAGACCGTCGCCCCACTGCACGAGCATGGCCTCAGACGGATGGCGAACGGGAAGCTGTGGTATGTAGCCAACTGTGGTCGTCGATGTTATGAACGCACAGGCGTCGGCGATGTCTCTATGTGGAAGCGATCCAACGCCTGTGACCTCTACTCCCACTACAACGCTGATACGATCGTGGCGCCGCCGAGCACCTCGTCATCGCGGTACAGGACCGCAGCTTGGCCGGGGGCGACTCCGACCTGAGGCGAACCGAATCGTATGACGGGGTCGGCGCCCGACAGATCCAAAACGGCATCCACCGGATCGGACCGATAGCGGATCTTCACCGTGACCGCGGGATCGGATGGCGGATGGCCGGACACGAACGTCAAACCATCGACCGAGCATCCAGCGGTAAGGAGATCCTCCCGGCGACCAATTGTCACGGTGGCGGTCTTGGGTTCGATGTCGACGACGTAACGGGGTTCCCCGACGGCGACACCAAGTCCCTTGCGTTGACCAATGGTGAAGTCGATCGTTCCCGCGTGGTCGCCGACGACCTCTCCCTCGGTCGTCACAACCTTGCCGGGGATTGCAGTGTCGGGAAAGTGTTCACGTAGGAAGCCGCGATAGTCGCCGTCCCCCACAAAACACAGGTCCTGGCTATCGGGTTTGTCGGCTGTTCGGAGGCCCAGGTCTCGTGCTCGCTCGCGGACTTCCGCTTTGGTGATTTCTCCGATCGGAAGGTGAATCCGCGACAGCTCCTTCTGGCCGAGCATGTGAAGAACATAACTCTGATCCTTCCCGACGTCGCGCCCCTTGCGGAGGTGGTAACCGTCCTCGTCGCGGGTCACCCTGGCATGGTGGCCGGTGACAAGAACATCACATCCAAGTTCCGTCGTACGGTCCAACAATGCATGGAACCGCACGGTCCGGTTGCACTCAATGCACGGGTTCGGTGTCCGACCTTGCATGTAAATCTCACCGAAGCGTCGTACGACCTTCTCAGTGAACTCGTCCACGTAGTCGAGTACGTAGTAGGGAATGTCGAGCTGTGCGGCGGCACGACGTGCATCTTCAGCATCGCCCACGGTGCAGCAGCCCGCTGTCGGCATCTCACCTCCCGGCCCCTCCCACTGTTTGAGAGTCACACCGACGACGTCGTATCCGGATTCGAGCATCAGCGCGGCGGCAACCGACGAATCTACTCCCCCGGACATCGCAACGAGCGCCTTCACAGCAAGCTCCCGAGGGTTTCGATTACGAGCCGCGCCGCGTCTGTGCCATCCGACTCCTTGTTCACCCAGCCGAACGTGAAGCGGACGCACTCCCCGGCAGCCTCCTCGTTCATCCCCATTGCTTCAAGGACGTGCGACATGTCAATGGCCCCCGACTGGCAGGCCGAGCCGGCCGCGGCTGCGACCCCGTTCTGGTCGAGTCTGATGAGTAGCGTTTCGGCGCGAACACCCGGGAAGCGCAGATGGGCGTGCTGCACAAGTCTCGCATCGGTTGGTGCGTTGGGTTCAACGTCCGGATACGCCCCGGTGAGGACGGCCTCGAAC
>BDTL01000146.1 GCA_002898115.1 bacterium BMS3Bbin02
CAGTCTCTGTCGTCCTTCACGCAACACCCCCGAAAAGAGGTTAGGCGGAGCGTTCTTCCTGGATGTCCTCGGTTGCGATCTCCTGGATCGGCACGAGGGTCGGGTTCACGCGGTCACGAACAACGGCGCCGTCAATAACAACTCGGGCGATATCGGTACGCGTGGGCAGGTCATACATCGTGTCGAGCAAAACCTCTTCCATGATCGCTCGCAGCCCGCGAGCACCGGTGGTCCGCTTCATCGCCTGTTCGGCAATAGCAACGAGGGCGTCATCTTCAACGACTAGCTCAACACCGTCCATCTCGAAGAATCTCTGGTATTGCTTGATGAGTGCGTTTTTGGGTTCTGTCAGCACACGAATGAGTGACTCAAGGTCAAGCTCGCCGACCGTAGCGACAACCGGCAGACGACCTATGAACTCAGGAATCAATCCGAAGGTAGTGAGGTCGACGGGCAGCACCTGGGAGAGGAGATCCTCGTCTTCAACAGCTTCACCGGTGAGATGGCTTCCGAATCCGATGGCATTCTTACCGACACGAGCACGGATGATATCTTCGAGGCCGGCGAACGCTCCGCCGCAGATAAACAACATGTTGGTCGTATCGATCTGGAGGAACTCCTGATGCGGGTGCTTGCGGCCACCCTGGGGTGGGACACTCGCCTCGGTACCCTCAAGGATCTTCAACAGGGCTTGCTGCACACCCTCACCGGACACATCGCGTGTGATCGAAGGGTTCTCGGCTTTGCGAGCAACCTTGTCGACCTCATCTATGTAGATGATGCCGGTCTCGGCACGCTTGATATCGAAATCCGCGGCCTGGATCAGCTTGAGAAGAATGTTCTCTACGTCCTCGCCGACGTACCCCGCCTCGGTGAGTGCGGTTGCATCCGCAATAGCAAACGGCACATTGAGAAGACGAGCCAGCGTCTGGGCCAATAGTGTCTTACCAACACCGGTCGGCCCGACGAGAAGGATGTTCGACTTCTGGAGCTCGACGTCACTGTCGAGCGCCCGTTGGCCGACACGAACCCTCTTGTAGTGGTTGTACACCGCTACCGCGAGGACCTTCTTCGCGCGGTCCTGTCCCACAACGTAGTCGTCGAGAAACTCGAAGATCTCCGACGGCTTGGGGAGCTCATCGAAGCTGACCTCTTCCTTTTCGGAGAGCTCCTCCTCGATGATCTCATTGCACAGGTCAATGCATTCATCACAGATGTACACGCCGGGTCCTGCGATGAGCTTCTTCACTTGCTTTTGTGACTTACCACAGAAGCTGCATTTCAGAAGCTCGCTACCTTCGTACTTAGCCAACGGCTACTCCTAATTGGATGCGGCCACGAGCGAACGAGGTGAAAGAACCTCGTCGATCACGCCGTACTCTTTTGCTTCGCCGGAACTCAACCAATAGTCGCGTTCGGTGTCCTCTTGAACTCGTTCGAGCGGCTGTTTGGTGTGCCCTGCAAGAAGTTGATTGATCTCTTCGCGTGTCTTGAGAATCTCACGCGCATGAATCTCGATGTCCGTTGCTTGTCCACCGAGTCCGGAAATGTGCGGCTGGTGCAACATAATGCGACTGTGCGGGAGGGCGTAACGTTTGCCCTCCGCTCCGCCGGCGAGCAGGACGGCCGCGGCAGACGCTGCAAGACCCATGCAGTACGTCGAAACATCCGGCTTGACGAACTGCATTGTGTCGTAAATCGCCATCAACGCGTAGGTCGACCCGCCCGGGGAGTTGATGTACAACATGATGTCTTTATCGGGATCGTCACCCTCAAGGTGAAGCAGCTGGGCCATGATGAGGTTCGCGATCGTGTCATCAATGGGAGTACCCAGAAAAATAATACGATCCTTGAGCAGGCGGCTGTAGATGTCGGACACCCGCTCACCTCGCGGGGTCTGCTCAATAACGGTAGGGACTAGATAGCTCATGTAATTGTGGCCTTTCGCACAGACTCACCCGATGGAGGGCTACTCCTCGGGTGACTCTTCAACTTCTTTGTCGGAGTCTGATTCCAACTTAGCTTCATCGGAGTCAAAATCGTTGTCATCATCACTGTCGGCAGGTGCCGGTTCTAAGTCAATAGTGTTGCCGTCTTCGTCGATAGCCACCACCCCGGACATGATCGCCTCAAGTGCTTTCCTCCGAAGAATATCATCGCTCAGGGTGTCCAAACGCCCATCGCTCTCGAGTTGCCGGAATAGCTCATCGGGATTCATCTCGGCCTGAGAGGCAAGTGCGGACACCGCCTCGAGAACCTCGTCGTCGTTCACTTCTATGGACTCGACCTTGGCGACGCCTTCGAGCAGCACCCTCGTCTTCAGCGTCCGAATCGCTTGTGTTTTCGAGTCCGCGATAAAGTCTTCCTGGCTTTGACCGGTGATCTGAAGATAATTCTCGAGCCCGATACCTTGCTCCTGGAGACGATGCGCAAGGTTATGAATCGACGCCTCGGCTTCGGTGTCGATGAGCGACTGCGGAAGATCCAGACTCAGGTCCTCTGCTAGGTCCATCATCACACGGTCCTGAAAGTCGTTGCGCGCGGTGGCTTTCGCCATCTCGTTCATGTTATGGCGCAACATGGACACCAGTTCGTCGACCGTTTCGAATTCGGAGACCTCCTGAACCCATTCGTCGGTTACCTCCGGCAGGTTCTTCGAGCGCACCGCCTTCACCGTCGCGAGAAGCTCAACCTCCTCGCCGCCACGATCACCAAACCCCTCGGGCAGAACTCCCGGACCCTGCGCGGTTTCGTCTGCGGAAACACCTACGAGCAGAGCGTCCAAACCCTCGACGAACGACGACGACCCGACCTCGTAGAGAAGATCTGTCGCTCCCGCGTCCTCGATGACGTCCCCGTCGACTGCGGCGGAGAGGTCAATCATCACGAAATCGCCCTCCTCCGCTGCTCGGTCAACATCCTCAAGGGTCGCGTATTGGCCGCGAAGCCTGTCGATCTGCTCATCGATCGCTTCCTGAGTTACCGGGGCGATGTCGACTTCGACCTCACGACCGACGAAGTCGGGAACAGCCTCAACCGTCGGCCACAAGGTGATGACAACATCGACCTCGACACCCCCGCCATCGATGTCCTCGATCGCGGTGATCGCTGGTCGCGTTGCCGGACTGAGGTCCTCGGCTTCAAGAGCGTTGCCAACAGCCTCGGGCAAGGCCTCGTCAATGGCCTCCGAACGAAGCTTATCCGCTCCGACCATCCGCTCAACAATCTGGCGCGGAACCTTGCCGGGACGGAACCCCTTCACCTTCAACTGCTTGGAAAGCTTGTTGGCAGCGACCGTTTTCGCCGCTTCCAGTTCCTCTTCACCAAGTTGGATCTTGAGAAGACGTTCAAACGGACCAGCCTCAGTGACCTGGGTCTGCACTGTGAGCTCCTTGTATATGCATCGGATGAAAAATTGACTCGTCCCACCCGGCTTACACCGCGGCGGACGAGTGAATGGGGTGACCGACGGGATTTGAACCCGCGACCTCCTGGACCACAACCAGGCGCTCTAACCAAGCTGAGCTACGGCCACCATGTAGGTGTGACGGTTTCCCGCCGCGCCCCTGGAAGGATTCGAACCTCCGACCAAGAGCTTAGAAGGCTCCTGCTCTGTCCTCTGAGCTACAGGGGCATCGCACGGGCAGCCGCCCGATACACCATGTTGGCACAGTTATGACCCAGGTTCGATTCTTCGAGCGGATGACGGGTATCGAACCCGCGTCACCAGCTTGGAAGGCTGGGGCTCTGCCATTGAGCTACATCCGCAACTTTTGTGCGCCCCAAGAAGGACGCGCTCGTCGGGCTGGTCGGATTTGAACCGACGACCCCCTGGTCCCAAACCAGGTGCGCTGCCAAGCTGCGCTACAGCCCGAAAAAACGGAAACGTATTCTTGCAGGTTCTAGCGAGCGTGCGAACTCGACGCGACTTCTCGCCACGCGCATCGCTTGCTATCGTAGCCCGGCGGGTCGCTAGCTCAACTGGCAGAGCAATCGGCTCTTAACCGATAGGTTCAGGGTTCAAGTCCCTGGCGACCCACACCGTGGAGCTTCCCGTCTCCCGCCCCACCCGATGACTCGATCATTACCTGGTGACTGGAGGCGGGGAACGCTCCCGACCTTCGCGGACGTAGCCGAATTTGGTATAGGCGCCAGACTTAGGATCTGGTGTGCGAAAGCACATGTGGGTTCGAGTCCCACCGTCCGCACAAAGCCCCAGTATCCCCACGACTCTTCCGTTTTGGTGACGCTCAACGGGAATAATCCAGCTTGAGCGTCACGAAAACAAAGAAGTGCTATCAATAGGTGTCATGCACCTCCAGATCAACCCTCACATTGCCCGGCTCATCTGCTCCCGAACCGGGGAGGAGGTGGGCAACAACGACTGGTCAAGGCCGATCGGGCTCTCCCCCGCCGGGTTCCCGGTGACTATCGAGTACGACCTCGGCGCGGTCGCCTCTCTCAGCGTCGCAACACGAACCGGCCTGTGGACACATCGCAACCTGCTGCCGGTGTGGAATGTCCCGGACGGGTACGCAGCGGACGTCGGTACGACACCGACAATTCGGTCAGCGGCGTTGAGTGATCGGCTCGGCGTTGACCTGTGGGTGAAGAACGAGAACACCAACCCGTCGGGATCGTTCAAGGACAGAGGTCTCGCGGTTGGTGTTGCGCTCGGCACTGCGCTCGGGGCACAAGGATTCTTTCTCCCGACTCAGGGAAACGCGGGCGTTGCCGCCGCATTGTTCTCGACGCGCATGGGCCTCCTCCCCTGTGAGGTGACCATGCCCGAGGGATACCAGGGTGGGTTCTATCACCGAGCTGTCGAGCACTACGGAGGCAACGTAACTTTTGCCGGCGCCAACATCGCGGCCGCGGGTGTCGCCGCCCGCGAGGCCATGGCGGGCGAGGTCGCGGCGGGTCGCCGTGTTGATCTATCCACGTTCTTCGAACCAGGCCGTCTCGAGGGAAAAAAGACGATGGGGTTGGAGATCATCACACAGTTCGAAGACACACTTCCCGACTGGATCATCTACCCGACAGGTGGTGGCACCGGACTCGTCGGCATCTGGAAGGCATTCACAGAATTGAGAGCAATCGGGACGCTTCGAACCGATCAAAAACTCCCTCGAATGGCCGCAGTGCAATCCGAAGCGTGTGCTCCGGTGGTCGAGGCGTTCGCCCGCGGCGATGAGACCGTAAGCGGCGTCACATCACTCGGGACCATCGCCGACGGTCTCGATGTCCCCGGCGCAATCATGGGACACTCGATTCTTCAGGTTCTCCGCGAGTCCGGGGGTACCGCAACGGCGGTCTCGGAAGACGCAATCGAAGGTGCTTTCCATGACTTCGCGCGGGTCGGTGTCCCGGCCGGTTACGAGACTGCCGCGACCCTCGCCGCACTTGAAACATTATTGCGGTCTGACACGATCGAGAAGGGCCAGCGCGTGTTGCTCCTCAACACCGGCGGACCCTCTGTCGCCCTCGCAAAGTCCATGCCGTAGCAGGATGCCGCCTTCCTGTAACTACCTGTAGATATTGTGGGCTCTTCTGCCGACAGACACACCATGGACCACCCCCTCCCCCTGCATAAGCGCTTCGTGGATCTCCTGAAACGTGCGTGGATCGAACGCGACCTGTCCATCGTTGATGGGATGGTCGCCGACGATGTGGTGACGTCACTTCGACCAGGAACCGAACCGTTCCGGGACAAAAAGGCGGTGATGCACCGTGTCGGAAATCTCTGGGTGGTCCAGCAGAATATTTGGACCGACTGGACTGTCGTCTCGGACAGTGCGAGCACTTGCCGCATGGTTGGTCGCGCCGGATACACCAACGCCGCGTATGGGTCCTCGGTCACGTTTGAAGGAACAACCACGGTGACGTTCAAGGACGGTCTCGTGAGCCTTGTCGAAGTCGATGTCCGAGCAATCGCTGGGGAAGGGATCGAAGCGGGTTAGATCCCAGACCCCGCTTCTGCCAGAGCGTCAGCGAACGCACGGAAAGCCCTTGCTCTGTGGGACATCACCGACTTCTCCGCGGCGGTCCGCTCGGCGAGCGTACGCCCCTCGACCACAAACACCGGGTCATACCCAAAGCCGTTCGTACCGCGCCGGTGTGTCTCAATACTTCCCTCAAGCACACCCTCGACGGTCAGTTCGTGTCCGCTGGGTGTTACATAGGCAATCGCGGTGACGAACCGAGCGGAGCGGTCCCCGCCACCCTCAAGCTCGCGCAACAGCTTGGAAACGTTGTCCTCATCCGACGCGTCTGCACCGGCATACCGAGCACTATGAACGCCCGGTGCCCCGCCCAGCGCATCGACAAATAGGCCAGTGTCGTCAGCGACCGCGGGCAGCCCGGTCGCGACGACGACAGCTCGCGCCTTCAGTAGCGCGTTACCTGCAAGCGTCTTGGCGGTTTCCTCGACGTCCGGCCACCGGAGTCCACTCACAATATCGACATCGAGTCCCACGTCACCGAGAATGCGTCTAACCTCGGCGATCTTGTGCTCGTTCTTAGAAGCAATGACGATTCGCATGCTGCAGCAGAACTCTCAGGTGTCTCGGGCGGCAGCCTGGGCAGCGACCAGATCTTTGATTCCTGCCTCCGCAACGTCGAGCATTGCATCAAGTTCGACCCGCGAGAAAGGGTCGCCCTCGGCCGTGCCCTGAACCTCGACAAGTTTCCCCGATCCCGTCATGACAACGTTGCAGTCCACGTCGACCGCAACATCCTCAATGTACTCCAGGTCCAACAGGGCCTCCCCTTCGTGGAGGCCGACGCTGATCGCCGCGATGTGATCGGAGATCGGTGACTCTTTGAGTTTTCCCTCAGCGACCCACACATCGAAAGCATCAGCGAGAGCGATCCACGCACCGGTGATTGACGCGGTCCTTGTCCCCCCATCCGCCTGAAGCACATCACAGTCGACCGCGGCGGTGATACCCGTCATCTTCGAGAGATCTACCCCGGCGCGTAAGGATCGCCCGATCAAACGTTGGATCTCTTTCGTCCGACCACCGCTGATCGACTTGCGGTTGACACGCGTAGTGCCGGAGCCGGGGAGCATCGAGTACTCAGCGGTCACCCATCCCTCCGGCGAGTCACGCATCCATGGTGGCACTTTGCCGGAAAGCGACACGGTGCACAGCACCCGGGTCTTTCCCATGGAGATCAGCACCGACCCGGGAGTCATTTCGGTGAATCCCCGAGCGATATCCACCGTTCGGAGTTCATCGGCTGCGCGTTCGGTTCTCAACATGTCAGAAGGTCTCCTGCTCAAGGTGTATGGTCAATCCGGGAGCGGCAAGCTGCACCTCTCCGGCGTATTTCACAGCCGCCACTGCCGCAACGACGTCGTCAAGAGTGGCTGCCATATGAAGGTGGGTCAGTAGCAGTTGTCGGGCATCAGATCGCGATGCCATCGCGACGGCCTCCCCAACGGTCAGGTGATACGGGTACAGCGGCGGCTGCCCCCGATCGTTGCCGGCCTCGGCGATGAGCAAGTCCGTGTCAGATGCGAGTTGTTCCACGCTTGAGCTTGGACCGGTGTCTCCGGTGTAGGTGAGCGAACGACGCAGCCGGCTCACACGTACCGCAACGGCGGGGACGGAGTGGCTCGCCTCCGCAAACGTACACACCAATGCTCCAACGGCGACAGGCTCACCCAACGGAGGCTCCTCGAAAACAATGATGTCCCGATACCCATGTGTCGGACCGGCCTGCAGCGCACCGAAAAAAGCTTCCTCGACCCCTTGCGGTGCAATCACCCGTAGCGTTGGGCGCAGCTCTCCGGCACGGCGCTCCGACGCCAAATACCCGTAGAGGCCGAGAAGGTCTGCCATGTGATCGACATGGCGATGGGTAATGACCACTGCATCGGGTACGTCCGGAATGAGCTCGAAAAGCCGCTGCAACGTACCGGAGCCGAGGTCGAGAACGACTGACGTTGACTCTGCTGTGACGAGATAGCCGGACGCGCCGCCGCCGCGTGTCGGACCGCCTGAGTTGCATCCCAAAACGGTCATAGTCAGATCGCTCATCGGAACGTCAGTGCCAGGATCCATGCCACCGAAACACCCATCGCTACGACGAGGGGGCGGCTTACCTTTTCGCGCCACACCCCGATCGAATGCAGAGCTCCTGTTAGCCACAGCAATCCGAGCCCGGCGACCGCGGGCCAGGGCATGACAAGCAATGAGACCACGATGAAGAAACCTGCAACGAGATGCATGCCTAGCCCGATGTAGGCAAACATCAGATGGTGCGGAGAGATTTCCTCAGAAGAGTCAGCTGGCATACACAGGGAGAATAGTGGCGACTCACGGTCGCATAGCCACCGAGGTGATGATCTCGACCGGCACCACGGTTCCATCAACAAACAGGAAGGCCCGCATGACGGGAACGTTCGGCGCGAAACCGACAATGATGTGAACCCAGTCATGTTCGACGTCAGTCGTTCTATCGGTCGCAGACGGAAACGCGGCGCCATCAGGATGGGAGTGGTAGATGCCGCCAATTGGCTCTCCGAGTTTCTCTGCGGTACGCAACGCGCCGACAAGTACCCCCGGGTCCATCGTGTATCGATCCGGAGTGTTTGCGATATTCGGCACGGGATACACACTCGTGACGGCACCGTCTACAACACCGACCACGCCGCACCCTTCGTTGGGAAGAACTGTGGCGAGTTCGCTCACGATACGATCGTAAATCGTCGGGGAGACTCCTAGTGCAGGCTTCACTACGCCACCGGGGCTCGTACGATCGGCTGGGTCATGCATCGGCTCCCGCCACGGCCTCGACACAATTCGGAGCTATCCAACTGGAGCACTTCGATACCGTGTTCGCGCAGCCGTCGATTCGTCTCGACGTTGCGAGAGTATGCGACGACCACACCCGGTGCGAGAGCGAGTGTGTTGTTCCCGTCGTCCCACTGTTCCCGAAGTCTTCCAATGGCGTCCCCACCCGTCGGCAACAGCGTCACAGACTCCAAGCCAAGAGTGTCCAGCAGCGCGGCCTCAAGCGAAGGTGCCGCGACCACGGCCAGTCCGCCCTCAACACTCGGGCGCACAACATGCACACCGGTGGACGTAACCAGCCCGGGGAACACGTTGAACGTCGAGTGGTCAATCATCGTGAGCGCTGTGTCGAGGTGCATTAGCGCTCGCGCATGGGGAAGGTGAACCGCGATGACTTGCTCAACGCCGGTCTCGTCAAAGAGGCGTCTCGCGAGGATCTCAACGGCTGCCGGCGTTGTCCGTTCACCAATACCGACACAGACTGTTCTGCTGTCGAGCACGAGGACGTCACCGCCTTCGAGAGACGCCGGGTAGACGTCTCCCCGACTCTCACCAAACAGCGCCTCTGTACCGCTCCCCGAAAACACGGGGTGGTGGTCGTAGATCGCTCCGACGTAGACAGATTCGCGATGACGCGCCGGTGTGGCGAGAACGTTGCGCGCCAGAAACGACCCGATCCACGAGGCGTTGTCTCGCATGAAGAGCAGGTTCGGGAGCGGACTCAGCACATGGTGGAAGCGATCGGC
>BDTL01000147.1 GCA_002898115.1 bacterium BMS3Bbin02
TCGTTGTGGACGCTTGCGCATTTGTACCGTCAATGTCATCGTTGGAACCCACGCGAGGGGGAGTCCGCTGTTCAGAATTGGCGGCGGGAAGACGTCGGCGGCAACCATCGTTCGCACGGCATCCATTGGCTGTCCGTCTTTGAAGCGGGTCCAGCCGCGGAACTGAGGCAACCCGGGGGCCTGTCGCCTGGCCTGGTCGTAGTCGTCCGGGTGGAGGCGCACGTCCATTTGGTTGACGATTGGTGGCGGGTATGGTGCGGTGGGAGTATGTACCATCCGCGTGCAGGCATTCGGATCCGGTAGGACAGGGGGTCTGGCGTCTCCCCAGCGCGACTGATCAGTGGCGAGTTCCAAAGACCCGACGAGCGCCGTGACCTCAGTGACGACCGAGTCATTCTGAATGAGCGAGATGTGCAGGGCAGACTGACGTTTGCCGTTCCTTACGATGGACGCCACAGCCTCGACAGGGCCGATGTTCGCACGCTGCAGGTAGATGGCGTGCATCGACAGGGGGTCTGGATGGTCGGTCGCCGCCAGGGCAACGCGGGTCGCGATGGCGAGCTGATACCCACCGTTCGGAATGCCACCGAGGTCCCATCCATCTACGAACTCGCTGCGCCATCGGGTGGTAGACAGACGGCCGATCGCCGACACGGCGTCAAAGTCGAAGTTCTGAACGGTCATATGTCGCTTCCCGCCGGAGTGGTGGTCGGCATGTGAACTTCCACGTCTGTCGGCGCAACGGTGTGACCGTCGCGGCAGCACAAGACAGCATCAACTTCCGCTCCACAGCCCGCATGGCGGGTCGACAAGGCGGGTGGCTTTGACATGGCATGGTGTGCTCCCCACCTCATCAAAGCGACAACTGACGGAAGTAGTTCGACACCAGCGCGCGTCGGTCGGTATTCCAGTCGCGTACGATCGTCTTCCACTCGATACGGTGTACGCCGCAAGACTCCAGACCGAACGAGGTCATCAAGGCGGGAGGTCAGAACCGAACGGGAGATACCAAGACCGGTGCGAAAGTCGTCGAAACGAGACACGCCGAAGAACACCTCACGAAGAATGAGTAGCGACCACCGGTCACCAACGATGTCTACAGCGGCCGCAACGGCACAAGTTTCAGATGTGACTGGTTGGTGTGGAAGTAGAGCCGTATCAGGCATGCGGTACCTCTGAGTGCGAAAGGCGAACTCAGCCTATCCGGATCGTACCGTCACCGCAAACTACTGCTAGGCCGGGCGTTCTCCCTTCCAGAGCGCGAACGGCCAGTCTTGGTCTGGGGTAGTCTGCCGTCACCGAACGAGGAGATCACATGCACGACGCCGTCATCGTCTCAAGCAAGCGAACCGCCCTGGGAAAGTCCTATCGAGGGTCGTTCAACATGACGAGGCCGGATGACCTCGCGGCTCACGCCATTCGAGCATCGCTCGACGCAGTTCCCCAGATCGCCGTTGACGATATCGCAGACGTTCTCATGGGATGCGGACTACCCGAAGGACCGTCCGGTCACAATGTTGGACGGATCGCGGCATTGCGTGCAGGCCTGCCCTCGAGCGTTCCGGGTGTGACTGTGAATCGTTTCTGCTCCTCGGGTCTCCAGACCATCGCGATGGCAGCACACAGCATCCAGGTGGGGAGTGCTACGGCGGTAGTAGCGGGAGGTACCGAGTCGATATCTCTCGTGCAGAACGACAAGCTCCGGGTCTCCGATCTTCACAACCAGGCGCTCATCGAAACGTGGCCCGAAGCCTATATGAGCATGGGCGAAACGGCTGAGGTCGTCGCCAAACGGTACGGCATTAGACGAGAGGCCCAGGATGAGTACGCGGCGATGTCGCAAGCCCGAGTTGCTGAAGGTCAGCAGTTGGGATACTTCGACGACTGCATCGCCCCGATGACCGTGACACGAGGTATCAAGCGTGACGATGGATCGTATGGAACTGAGGACGGTGTAGTTGTTGCTCAGGATGAGTGCAATCGACCGGGAACAACGGTCGAGGGGCTGAGTGGCCTCAAGCCGGTTTTCGCGGAGGATGGTTCGGTCACCGCAGGCAACGCTTCCCAGTTTTCTGACGGCGCCTCAGCGACTGTCCTCACATCTGCGGAACACGCGTCCGCCCTTGGTCTGGATGTGCTCGGTACGTTTAGGGGACACCAACTCGCAGGCGTCGATCCAGACGAAATGGGTATCGGCCCGGTAATAGCGGTTCCGAAACTGCTCGCCAAGGCAGGGCTTACTCTCGATGACATCGACATCATCGAACTCAATGAGGCATTTGCGTCCCAGGTGTTGTATTGCCAGCGCGAGCTCGGCATTCCAGATGAAAAGCTCAATCCTCTCGGTGGTTCAATTTCCATCGGCCACCCCTACGGCATGACCGGGTCACGGATGGTCGGTCAGCTGCTGCGCCACCTCAGGCGTACCGGTGGGCGTTACGGAATCGCCACGATGTGTGTTGGCGGTGGCATGGGCGCAGCGGGACTCTTCGAAGTGGCGTAGCGACCGACAGGGTCCGTCGACCGGGCTGTTCCTCGCGCATCGACGGTGGCGAGTCGTTGCCTCGCAAGGGAGTATGTCGGGTACCGCTACCAGATATCCTTGTCATCAGCGACCTTGCGATGGCGATCGAGCAAATACAACGAGACTCCGCCGAAACCGAGTAAGCCGCCGATCACGGCAAATGGTGAGATACCCCCTGTCGGGTCGGGACTCTCCGATGGTCTCGGTGTCTGCGGCAACGCTTCCGGTGGTACGGAGGGTTCCTCAAAGAATGGTGGACCATCGGGTGGAGGCTCCGGGATAGGCTCGTCTAGTTCCTCAACGGTGATGGGAGGCACGGTCGTCGTGGGATCGCCTTCGTCTACGAATCCCGTGAGCATGTCGGGGTTAACCGTTTGGCACAGTCCTGTAGACAGCTGCCCGGTTTCGCTCGGGCCTGTCAGGATGCCCATGACATCCCCGACGCGGCCGACAAGTCCACACGATGCACTGTCGCCCGTGCTGGTAACGGTCACAGTTTCGCCCAGGTCTGCCTTCACCCATTCCATAACAGTGAACGTGAACGCGTTGACTGTCCCGAACTCGGACTCTCCAATCGGCACGACATCGACGAGTTCGCCGATGAATGCGGCGTTGCTGAACCCAAGGTCGCGGCCCGGGTCAGGAGCGAGGCAGGAACATGCCTGGGCCTGTGGTGTCCCCAGAAACAGGATGATCGTCGCGATGACAAACGCTGCAGTGATGGCCGAAAACGCGGGTCGTGATGAAAGTGTCATGTCTATCGGACGTTACACCGCAGATCCTGGTTCCCGCCCTATTCCGGGTCGGTAGCGCGGGACGGATCGGCTTTCGCATCAGTAGTCTCCGGGGATCATGACGAATGCTTTCGACCCGGCTGATCCAGGCTTTCTCGAGGACCCGTACCCGGCGCTCAATTCGTTGCGTGAAACGGAGCGTATCTTCTATGACGAGCGATCTGGTCTGCATCTCGTTACTCGATTCCATGATGTGAAGGCGGGGCTCAGGGACCAGCGACTCGGACGTGTTCACGACCATGTCATGTCGCGTGACGCCATGGGTTTGGCGCCCCGGGACGATCGCTGGGCGCCGTTCCGGGACGTTGAACGGTGGTCGCTGCTTGAGCTGGAGCCGCCGGACCACACCCGTCTGCGAAATCTCATAGCGAACGCCTTTACAGTCCGAACTGTGGAGAAACTTCGCGAACCTGCGAAACGTCTCGCAGATGACCTGCTGACGCCGCTTGCCGAGGCGGGGTCGATGAATCTGCTGGCAGATTTCGCCCAGCCGTACTCGGTGCAGCTCATTGCCTCATTGCTCGGTGTACCGCTTGAGGACGGCCCGCAGCTCGTTGAATGGTCGCACCGGATGGTGAAGATGTATGAGCTCACAACAAGTGATGAGCAGGCCGTGGCGGCATCGACGGCCGCTGCTGAGTTTGCCGGGTATGTACGCGGGTTCATCAAGGATCGAATCCAAAGCCCTCGCGACGATCTCATATCGTCTCTGGTATTGGCCGAAGTTGACGGCGAACGCCTCACTGAAGACGAGCTTGTCTCAACGGTTATTGTCCTGCTGAACGCGGGGCACGAGGCCACGGTCAACACGATGGGGAACGGCGTCGTGGCGTTCATGCGTCACCGTCGAGAGTGGGAGAGTGTTGTTGCCGGAGGCGTCCCGGGTAGCGTCGCCATCGAAGAGATGATCCGCTGGGATGCGCCGCTGCACCTTTTCGAGCGGTGGGTGCTAGAAGAGGGTGTGGAGGTAGCGGGACGTGCGCTTCGCCCTGGTGAGAAGGTCGGGTTCCTCTTTGGGTCCGCGAACCGGGACCCGCGCCGTTTCGCTCATCCAGACGACTTTGTTGCCGATCGCGGAGACATTCACCATATTGGATTCGGTGGTGGAATCCACCGGTGCATCGGTGCTCCATTGGCGCGTCTTGAATTGGAGGTCGGGCTTACGGCCCTGGTCCGGCATTTCCCCGACATGGAACTCGTTGCTGAACCTGTGCGCCATCAGACTTTCGTCATTCGTGGTTACGAGGACGTGGCGTTGGCTCGCCGGTAGCAGAGACGGGGTGGTCTGCCGGCTTGGGTACACACAGCCGGGGTGCCCTCGGCCCCGGTATCGGAAGCAATGACATCCGGCATTCTCGAGATCGCTGCGAGTGCATCTCCGGGCAGGTAGGGTGCTGATAATCCGCTCGCCGACACGAAAGTCCGCTTTGTGCAAGCAACTGGTTCACAAACGCTGATTCTCATCGCGGCAGCCGCGTTCGTCATTCCCTTGATAGCGGGCCGCGTTCGGCTGCCTGCAGTCGTTCTGGAAATGGCCTTCGGATTGGCCATTGGACCTCTTCTGATGTTCGTGGACGAGTCTCCCGAACTCATTCAACAGCTCGGTGAGATCGGGTTTCTTTTGCTGATGTTTCTCTCAGGGTTCGAGATCGATATCGGCGCTATCGAGCGCCAGGGTCCGCGCCGGGTGTTCTGGGCGTTCGGTGTCTTCCTCGCAACGTT
>BDTL01000148.1 GCA_002898115.1 bacterium BMS3Bbin02
CACAACATCACACCCGTCCAGTGCAGAGCGTTCATTGCCGATGCGGACCTCACAGAGTGTCTGATCGACTGCATGAGGATCAAACAACGCGACAAGGTCCAGGTCGTCAGCGCCGGCAACCGCATAGGCGACAGTTCTCCCCATTCGGCCACCTGCGCCCGACACTCCGACCTTCATGCCACGAACTCCCGGAGTCCGTCGGCGTCAAACGGACCGACCGCACCAAGTACGAACGGGCCGGCGTACACATCGGAGGCCACCTCAAGGGCGTCATTGAGAGTGACGGCCTCGACACGGGCCACGATTTCGTCGACCGAGATGTGATCCAGACCGATCAATTCCGATCGACCAAGCCGAGTCATCCGCGACGTAGCGTCTTCAAGAGCAAGCGCCATACTGCCCTTGACGTGCCCTTTGGCGCGAGTTATCTCCCTGGAGGTGATCCCGCTTTCGACGAGCTTCGCGAGCTCGGAGCGAACAAGTTTCAAGACTTCTGCGGCTTGCGACGGAGTAGTTCCGACATAGATCGCTGAGGCGCCCGTGTCAACGAACGGCATTCGAAAACTGTGGACCGCATACGCGAGGCCGCGCTGCTCTCGGATTTCCTCAAACAGACGTGATGACATGCCTCCACCCAGGATGTGATCGACCACCAGGTGCGCGTACCGTCGGTCATCGTCTCGAACATAACCCGGCATCCCCAGAACAAGATGGGCCTGCTCGGTGTCACGCCGAACAACCTTGACCGCTGAGCGGACCTCCATCGTCTGCAGCGCCCGGCTCGGAGCCACACCCTCCCACGCACCGAAGTGCTTGGCGATCAACGCCACGAACTCATCGTGATCAAGCCGGCCAGCCGCTGCAATCACAACGGATCCGGGTGTGTATCGCTCGGCCCAATACGCCTGGATGGTGTCGCGGGTCATTGCATTGATCGAGTCACGCGTGCCGAGGATGGCAGGCTGAATCGGATGCCCGGCCCACATTGCCTTCACGAACTGTTCGTGGGCTACATCACTCGGATCGTCTTCGTTCATGTTGATCTCTTCGAGCACGACGTGGCGCTCGGAGTCGATCTCAGCCTGGCGGAACGCCGGTTGCCGGACCATCTCTGCCAGGATGTCGACCGCAAGCGGGGTGTCCGTTGCGCGAATCCGCGCCCAGTAGCACGTGTACTCCTTTGAGGTGAAGGCGTTGTGCTGAGCACCGATCGCATCGAGTGCTTCGCTGATGTGGCGAGCAGACATGCGTTCGGATCCCTTAAACAGGAGGTGTTCGAGGAAGTGGCTTGTCCCATGTTGGGGGCCGACTTCGTCGCGGCTTCCGGCATCCACCCACACGCCGACCGAGACGGAACTCGCCGACGCCATGTCCTGGGTGATGATGCGAAGCCCGTTATCAAGCGTAGTCAACGAGTAGTGCATCGCGCCATGATAGGAGTAGGGAATTGAGTGAGATCCACTACGAAGGATCATCGTGCCGCGGACGTGAGCGAAGTTGCTTCAATTGCCCGCGAGCCTTCTTCGTATCAACGCGTCGGCGTTGCGAAGCCCGGGTCGGCTGAGTTGGCCGGCGCCGGGTCTGTAGCCGTAGCGATTCTGTCAGCAGGTCGCGCATCCTTGCTCTTGCGATCTGGCGATTGCGCCACTGCGATCTGCTCTCGTCGACCGTCACCACGACCCGACCGTTCACGAACCGCTGGCCCAGGTTCGCACGCATTGTGGCCTTGAGGTGATCGTCAAACGCTGCGGAGGCCTCGAGGTCGAAGCTCAAAACGACACGCGTCGCCGACCGGTTCGCGTGCTGCCCTCCCGGACCACCGGACGTCGAAAACGTCACGTCCAGCTCCGTTGCCGGAATTTCATATTGTCCATCGACCACGAGACTTTCCATATCGCAATCGTAGGCGCGGGCGCGGTCAACGACCGGTTTTGACACATGTGAGACAATGGCACGTTATGCGTGATCGAAGTACGTCGGTTCTCACAGAAATCCTGCCACTGGAGGAGCGGGCTATTGAGGCTGTGGTTGCGAGGTATCAGCGAGTTGCTCCTGCGGTCACGCGGTTCGCGCGCTCGCTTGCGGGAAACCCTGAACTCCAGGTCCGTCTCGGTTCGGTCGCTTCTGGTGGGACCGACGAAATAGTCCTGGATCCCGCCGTCTTCCAGGCGGCGTATGCTCGCAACGCCCCTGTGACACCAACGGAGGTAGCGTTGACATCCGCCCTCCACGAGGTTGTTCATCTCCTCGCGACCAACTTCGAAGAAAAACGTCCGATCCCGGAATCATGGATCACCACCGATGGTTCAGACGTCGCCGAGCACCTCTACGAAGATACCGAAGAACACCTTAACCTCAACGAAGCGTTGTTCGACTTTGACGACGAGGACGCCGCGGCTACCGAGGACACCGCTGTGACCGACGATATCGAAAGCCCGGCCGTCGCAACCGGACCGATAGCCGTCTCGCTGGTAGATGCTCTCCACGAGGCTGCAGGTGTTGTGGGTGAGGCCCTCTTTCTGTCCCTTGAAGACGCTCGCCAGGAGTTTCAGTTCTTCGATGCCTTTGAGGGCGCCAGATCTGTTCTCCGCGACCTCTACCGTTCCGCGGCCCCGGAGGCGTTGGCTAACGCCCGACCGCTCGGACAATACGCGCTCAGTTGCTTCCTGATTGTCGGTGGATACGTCACCAAAGACGAGATCCAACGCCGGGTCGCGCCGAAC
>BDTL01000149.1 GCA_002898115.1 bacterium BMS3Bbin02
GACCTCGCGACAGCAGCAACGGCCGGCCCGCCGTTCCCGTCATTTGACGCCACGAACGTTGAAGCGCTCGCTGCCCTGCGCACGGCCCTGAGTGGGGGCGGCGGGACTCAGAGCATCGACGACGTCATGCGCACAATCATCGGATCCATCGGTGCTTCCACGAGCGCATCAATCTCCGGCGCCGAGTCCCAGCTCGCGCTTACATCGGCAGCCGACATCGCCCGCAGCAACGCCCATGGCGTCAACATCGACGAAGAGATGGTGAACCTCATCATCTACCAACGCTCCTACGAGTCGGCAGCTCGCGTTATGACGGCCATCGACCAAAACCTTGACACACTGATCAACCGCACGGGGATTGTGGGTAGATAGTCATGAGAATCACAGAACAAGGCACCTATCAACGAACCATTCAGCAGCTCCAGCAGCGGCTGAGTGCGTACTCCGTAGCCCAGAATCGAGTGTCCTCCGGCAAGGCGATCAATCGGCCCTCCGACGACCCTCTGGGTATGTCTAAGGCACTCGAGCTCAGGGCGGCCAAGAAGGCCCGTCAGCAGGAGACACGAAACGCCGAAGACGGTATTCGATGGCTCAACCTTGCGGACACGGCCCTGCAGGCGGTTACGGACCGTCTCCAGCGGGTCCGTGAGCTAGCTGTGCGAGGGGCGACCTTCACCAGTGTCGGCGAACGAACCGCCATCGCTGCTGAAGTCGATGCTCTCAAGGAGGATCTCGTCGATCTCGCCAACAGTCGGTACCAGGGTCGTCCGCTCTTCTCCGGGTTCAGCGCCGCGGACCCGGTACAGCTATCCGGCGCCGCGTGGACGTACACCGGCGACAACGGCGCAATCAACCGGCGTGTGGGGGAAAACGAAGTAGTACAGGTAAACCTCACCGCCGACCAGGTGTTCGGGTTCACGAGCGCCAAGGACCTCTTTACGACCGTCGATGACTTCGTAACGGCTCTCAATACAAACAGCCAGGGGGGCATCGAAACCGCGATCGGCGAGATCGATACCGCAATGGAAACCGTTCTCACGAGTCTGTCGCAGCTCGGCGCGGCCACCAACCGGGTCGAGAACGCAAAAGCCAAGAGCGCCGACGACCTGTTGACGATCCGGACCAACCTTACCGAGATCGAAGACGTGGACCTTTCCGAGGCGATTCTCGACCTCCAGTTGCAGGAGACCGCCTATCAAGGCACCCTTGCGGCGTTCGCTCGGTCGAGCCAGCCATCGTTGGTTGATTTCCTCAGATAACAACGATCCCCGACAACTCGATCGTTGCCGGGTACTCTAGTTCGCACAGCTATGAGGAACGTATGACGCAAACCCCACCCACCGGCGACGTGCCGATTGAAGACCAGGTCATCGTACTGCCCGATGGGATCCTTGGTTTCGCCGATCACCACAACTTTGTGCTCGTAGAGCTCGTTGACGATGGCGCCTTCCAACAACTCCAGTCACTGGACGACCCCGATTTTTCGATGATCGTTACCGTGCCCTGGCTGTTTGTTCCCGAGTACGCGCCGATCCTGTCTGAGGCAGAACAGGAACAACTCGAGATCTCGGATCCTCAGGAAGCTATCGTGTTTTGCCCGGTAACGTTCGACTCAGACAAGAATGAGGCGTATATCAACCTCCTCGGACCCTTCGTCATCAACGCCGCAAGTCGCCGGGGTCGGCAACTCGTGCTCACAGGTACCGACTACTCAGCTCGCACTCTGCTTGCGCTGGGAGCTTCCTGATGCTGGTACTGACCCGCCGCCCGGGTGAGTCCATCGTCATCGGCCACAACATCGTGATCACGCTCCTTGAGGTCAAAGGTGGGCAGGTACGCATCGGCATCGATGCTCCCCGCGACATTGATGTGCATCGTCTGGAGATCTACGAGCAGGTACGATCAGAGAATGAAGCCGCGGTTGCGGACGCGGAGAAGGCGAAGCTTGCACTAGGGTCCCGTCGCGTACCGCAGACCACGAACCCACTGGTCGGATCAACCTGACAACCGCGTCAGACTACGCAGATTCGGTGTAACGAGATGCCGTAGCGGAAGGTTCCTGATAGCCCCCGTGTGCCGCATATCCGGTACGCCCATAGGCGTTATCCTCCATGCGACCTATCGAGTCCGACACAAGACGGAGTTTCGAACCCACCGATGCCGCCCCACGCTCGGCCACAGTGTCCATCTCCTCCAGCAGGCGCACCAGACTCTTGTGTTGTCTGTCGAGGACCGGGCCAATGTTGTCCGGAGCGTTTGCCGCGATGGCTCCAAGCGACACCGTGTCGGCGTCAAGACCGAGGTTCTCGGCGATATCGGTCACCAGCAGTGCACGCATCGCGTCGATAACACCAACCTCGTCCTGAGCATCACCGACCTCGTCGACCATGTAACCGAGGAATCGATCCTCGCCGGCACCTACCAGCAGCGTGGTCTGAGACAGTTTGAACACAAGCCGTTCGAGCACCCGTTGCTGACGGTTCAACAGCCCGACCAGAGCCATGAGCTGCTGGTGGACGCGATCGGGCGTTGATCCGTTCGTATCAGGATCTCTAAGAAAGCGATGAATACCGGCACTGGGCATCTTCAGGACTCCGGTGGGTCGAACTCAATGTCATACACGGGACGCGTGCCCCACTAGGTTTGTCGGCCTCTTGCATGCTCGGTTTAGGAGAATTCGCCGCGCTGCTTACCAACCATGTCTTTTGGCCGACTGAAAGTGTGCCTCTCACGGACGAGACGACCTGGCACACGGAGGTGCAATGTGTCCGAGACATCAGAGACACCCACAGAGCAACCCGCAGAAACAGAGCAACCCCTAGAAGCTGAGGAGAAGACCCAGCATCAGGTCGTGGCGTTGTGGCTCCCCCAGGCAGCACGTTGGACGTTCGCCGAGGAAGACGGTGTGACAGTCACCGAAGAACCCGAGCACGCCGCCACAGCCTCAATGGTTCTGCTTTCCACCCGAGTTCCCGGGGACCGCATCGGATCAATCGTCGGCGAACTCCAGTCCGTCACCGACAAGCCAATCGTTGTCGTCGTCCATACAGGCGCGTCCGAAACCGCCTCCAAGCTTCTCGCCGACGGTGCAACAACGGTCGTCGGTGAAGGAAACGTGGCCGCGGCACATGCGCTTCTCGGCATTCGTTCCTACGAAGAAAGCGCCCTTGAGAGCTTCGCTCACCAACTCAGCCGCGAGAGTGGATCTGCAACCGGTGGTGACCGCGACGTTAACCAGGCTCACCTTCTTGGTGCCGACGCGTTGGAATCGCGTCTCATGGCTCTCACCCAGACAGGTGTCGTCCCCCGGCTTGGATTTGTCCGAGTATCCGGGTTTGCGCGATCGACACGTCGGTTGTCGATGGATGCTGCTGACCTTCTCCGGCGGCGTTTCTCCATGCAATACCAGCAGGCCTGCTCCACGTTCGACTCTCAGGTCTACCTCATCGGGGACGGAGAGTTCGCGGTGGTGGCCGAAACCCTCAACTCTGCACAACTCGACGAACTCGGCGGGCAGCTCGCTGACATCACGACCGCATACTCCCCCGATCCGCAGGCCCCTCTCGCATTTTCAATGGGCCATGCAGGACCTGAGGCCGCGTCCGATACGGCCACACTGCGCGAGATTGCG
Organism: bacterium BMS3Bbin02; assembly: GCA_002898115.1. Taxonomy (GTDB): domain Bacteria; phylum Actinomycetota; class Acidimicrobiia; order Spongiisociales; family UBA5794; genus BMS3BBIN02. The sequence goes on from BDTL01000149.1 coordinate 3,632, forward strand.
ATGCGTGGTGTCGAGTTCGGCGAGTTGAAGGCCGGACCCGCAGTGATCAGCGCCGAGAGCTTGACACGCACCCTTGCAGCGGCCTCGGAGCTGGAATCCATTCAGGGTGTCACAAGCAGCGTCGAGGAACGGCTCCCCTACCCGATGGGCCATATCGAACGCGTGATCAGCGTCTGCAATGATATCGCCGAGTTCCTCGGTTTCGGAGGTCGTGCTGCGATACGGCTCCGCTTCGCCGCGGAACTCCACCTCATCGGACTTGCGACCGCCCCGGACGAGCTCGTAGAAAAGCTCGGGCAGGAGGCCACCATGACCGACCCCGAGTTCCTGACGCACCCCGCAACCGGGGCAAACATGGTGAGAGCAGCAGCCGGCGAGGAGGTTGCTTCGATCATCGAGACACAGCTCGCCCACTGGGACGGTACCGGCACTCCGGACGGGCTTGGCAACCAGGACCTCCTGGTTGGTGCTCGCATCCTCCACACCGCGGTTCGAATCACGCAATGGTCCACGGTGAACGGCAGCGTTATCGAGTGGCCCGCGCCCGAGGCGATTGAGCGGGTTGTCGCGGGATCAGAGACCGAGTTCGATCCAGCAATCGTTGAAGCTGTCAGCGGACTGTGGGCTACATAACCGCGTGTCAGCCGGCGACATCGGTCGATCGGCGGTTGGTTACAGCCTGAGCCTCGCGATCCATAGATTGCGCCATGACCCGCACACCTGCCGACGCGATGCGGTTCGCCACAATGACGGCGACCAGCGTCAACACCCCCCGCTGTGCTGCATCCACGAGCGTCACACTGCCCTGAAACAAGGACAACGCGAGCGGAATCAGGGTGATAAGCCCTGCGGCGGCAATCAGGCGGCGGATCGGTCCACTCTTCATATCCGCCCTACCATCGTCCGAATCGCCAACGCAACATCCAACGGCCGAGCACGCACGAGTTCAGCACCATCTTGAGCGGACACCGCACCGTCGACAGTGCCGTAACCGAGCACCGCACCGAGCGTCGCGCATACGTACAGTGCATCGACCAACGACGATCTGCCGATCCATGAAACCACCCCGACGTCCGCAACAAGAAAGTCGCGCCATGAGCTCGATCCAATGACGATGTGGAGGTCACGGTCGCCGCGCACGAACTCAAGCCAGGCAATGTCGTCAGCAGTAGTGCCGACGGACGCACAGAACGAACCGGTGTATGGCGCGTTCCCGTGCGGAGCAACGAGATCCATTCCGAGTGTCACCGCAATCGAAGCGGCTCCTTCTCCGGCTACAACCAGCGGGCGCCGCGGAAGCGGTCCGCAAAACGATGCAACCGACCCGGCGATCGCCTCGATCCACGCCATGTCGTCGTGGGGATCCAGACCGGTCACCGACTCAACGATTACCGCCGGAAGACCGAGACGGGCGAGAGACAGGGCACTCCACTGCACTGCACCTCTTCGCGTTGGATCGTCCCCCGGAGAGTGGAGGCGCCATGCTGGGAGTTCGACGGTAGGAACCATCGGCTGGGAGTGCATCGGCGCCTCCACATCCGGAACTGGAGAACCCTGGGTAGGCGTACCAGTCGCGGTACGCAGCGCTGCATCGGATAGTTCCGTCACCCAGTCCGGTCGGGCGAGCGGGTCAAGCTGATCCGCCTGCACAGGGGCTATTGGATCAACGGTGACAGTCACAACCTCGTCGAGGCGAGGGAACCGATGGGGACGAATCTCCTTCTGGCCAGGAGCACCCGGGGCAAGACGTTCGTCAAGTATGACGGGTTCGATCCCGGCGTCTGTGGCCAGGGGACCGACAACGACCGGCGACGACCCCTCCCGATCGTCCCGGCGGATCTGGTCGCTGCGATCGTCCAATACTGCGGTGGCGTGTATTTCGGAGAGCGTAGGAGAGTCGTCAGGCACGTCCCAGCCGGCGGCTTCGAAGAGCACACGAGTGTCGTCTCGGAGTTCTGTTGCGTTTGCCAGATGTGTGTTGAGCATCGAGTCGAAAGAACGGTCCTGAACTTCTGCGGCAGCAGCAAGACGGTCGAACATTGCGTCAACACCTGCGGCCACACCGGAGTCGAGATCCGGTGGACGCACTGTGATGCGAACCCGTTCCTTTGCGAAGAACCCTCCGAGGCCTCCGCGATGAACCTTCTCGGCGTTGACGACCTCAGTCATCTCACCGTACCGCGTCGTCACCTCGGCCAGGGCTTGTTCGACTGTGTCGGCCTCTACGGTGACGATGAAGTCATCGGCGGTGTGTGCCACCACGGTGTCGACCGTACTCTTGTTATGCATCGACAAGGTTCGCTCCAATCACTCCCATGGGAATCAGGTCCATGTCTGCGGGTAACTCGGGATAGGCCAGGACGGAAACGTCCAGTCCCATGCCGGCAATAGATTTCTGAAGTGGTGCTCTCAGGGCCTGTGCGCAGACAAGAGCGATCGGGATTTGCTGCCTGGCTGCTTCGCTAGCGAGGTCTTGCAGGTCGGTCTGGACCGCGTCGACACGTAGCGCGTCGAGTGCAATAAAGGTGGACCCGTCCATCTCGCGCAAGGCCTCGTGCATGTTTGCCTCAAGACCCGGGTCAAGTGTCAGGACACCAAGATTCCCGTCCGGCGCGATCTTGGCAACGATCGCCCTGCCAACCGCAATGCGAGCAAACGCGGTGAGGGTTTCGAGAGACTTGGTTTCACTCGCGCGGCTCGATACGGCTTCGACGATCGGGCTGAGATCGCGAATCGAGATCCGTTCGGCCAGCAGACGACGCAACACATCGTGCAGGAGTGCAAGTGGCATGGTCTCTGATCCGATCTCACTCGCCAGAATCGGCTCGTCGTACCGAAGACCATCAACGAGCAGTTGCACGTCCTGACGAGATATCAACGAAGCGCCATTTGAGCGCACCACCTCGGCAAGGTGAGTCACAACAACAGAAGAGCGATCTACCACCGTCGCACCCGTAGCTGCCGCCGATGCTCGGGCGGCCTCCGGGATCCAGAACGCACGAAGACCAAAGACGGGCTCTTGGGTCTCGACTCCGCCTAGTGCTCGGAGCTCGGCTCCGTCACCGATGGGCAGAGCAAGTACCTGATCTTGGGGAGCCGTACCCTTGCCGACTTCAGCACCGCGAAGCACGATCGAATAGGTGCCCGGCGCTAGTGATACATCGTCTCGTGTGCGGACGAACGGCATCACAACGCCGAGTTCCATGGCGATCTGTCGGCGGAGCGACTTCACGCGCTCGAGCAGGTCACCATTCTTTGACGGATCAATCAGGTCCAGAATGTCGTAGGCGAGTCGAAGCTCAAGGGGCTCGACTCGCATTTCGCCGACCAGAGCCTCGGGATCATCCGGATCGGTGGAGACTACGGGCTCCTCGCCAACGTCGAGTTCGGTGTCGGGGGGAGTCCGGGTTCCAGCTACGAAGAGTGCGATGGCGATGAGGAAGAAGGGTACCTTTGGCAGACCCGGCAGCAGACCCAGGCTGCCGACAGCAAACGAGGCGAAGCGCATGGCCTGCGGATTGCCGAGGAGCTGCCCGCCAAGCTGCCCGCCCATGTCACCGTCGGTTCCAACTCGGGTCACCAACAAACCAGTGGCGATCGAGATCAACAACGCCGGGATCTGACTCACCAGCCCGTCACCTACGGAAAGCAACGAATAGGTATCAAGGGCCTCGCCCATCGACATACCGAGGGTGCCCAGGCCAATCGCAAAGCCGCCGAACAGGTTGATGATAACGATGATGATCGAGGCGATCGCGTCACCCTTGACAAACTTGGAGGCACCGTCCATTGCACCGTAGAAGTCAGCCTCCTTGGCGATGCGTTTCCGAGATTCGCGAGCCTCCTCCTCGTTGATCAACCCTGAGGTGAGGTCCGCATCGATCGCCATCTGCTTGCCGGGCATGGCGTCCAACGTGAACCGGGCGCCGACTTCAGCAACTCGTGACGCACCGTTGGTGATGACGACGAACTGGATGACGATCAGTATCAGGAACACCACCAGACCGACAATGACCGAGTTGCCGATTACGAAGGAACCGAACGTCTCGATGACTTTGCCGGCATCGCCATCGGTGAGTATCAACCGCGTTGACGAAACATTGAGCGCAAGCCGCGACAGGGTCGTCACGAGCAGCAGCGATGGAAATACGGAGAACTCGAGACTGTCATGAAGCAGAATTGTCCCGAGCAGAACGAGAATGCCAAGGGCGATGTTGAGCGCAAGCATGACATCCAGAACCGCTGCTGAGATCGGCACGATCATCATCATGATGATACCGATGAGGCCGAGTGGCACTACGTACGATGAACGTCTCATGCGGCCCTCCTACCCCGTCGCCGGTAGGCCACGGCCAACACGACAGCAACTGCCTCATAGAGCGCAGCCGGTACAAATGAGCCAACCTTCACCTTGCGAAATAGCGCTCGCGCGAGCGGTTTGTCCTCAAGAACCGTGACACCGTTACGGTACGCCTCGTGCCGGATCTTCTTCGCGATGTCGCCGGCGCCCTTGGCGAGAACCTTGGGGGCGCCCTCGTCGGCGTCGTACCGAAGCGCGACTGAGAGATGGGTCGGGTTCGTGACAACGATATCCGCCAGGGCAACATCGATCAGCATTCGCCCACGAGTCATCTCCGCAGCGCGGCGACGTCGTTGGCCCTTGATCAGCGGATCACCGTCTTGATCTTTCATTTCCTTCTTGAGCTCTTCTTTGGTCATCTTGAGTTCTTTACCTTGCCGAAACCGCACGACTGCGTAGTCGGCGCCGGCAATGACAACTGCGAGGATGGCCGCACGGATGATGATGCCGGTGATCTGGGATCCGGTCGATTCGATCCCGGAGAGGAGGCCAAGCGGAGCACCAATCGTTGGGAGCCACGCTTGCATGGGGCCCCAGACAACAAGAAAGAGTCCGCCGAGCTTGATAACCGACCGCACGAGTTCCCACGCCGCCGTCGACGGCTTGAGTTTCTGGAGGCCACGCTTGAACGATAGATTCGACAGCTTCGGTTGCAGGGCTTTCGGCGCCAGGGAGAACCCCACCTGTCCGACGCCCCCGGCGATACCAAGAAGGACCGAGAGACCCAGGAAGGGAATGAGGCCGACCAGGACCATGTTCCCAACACCGTTCGCGACGCCGGCTTCGAGACCGAGATCAGCGTTGGCAAAGAGACGGGCGCTTTGGGAGGCAATGGCATCACCCGCGCGGGGACCGAGAAAACGCACGGTGAGAACCAATCCGATGAGGGATAGGGCGGCGCCGACTTCTTGGGATTTCGCCACGCGACCTTCGCGACGGGCATCGCGCTTGCGCCGATCGGTGGGTTTCTCGGTTTTGTCCTGGGAACGAGCCAATGCCTTCTCCGGCTAATAGGCCCGCCAATCCGTCGGCGCTCGATTGCTCCCATCCGTGGTCTCTGCTCTGTCGGCATACCGACCAGTTGAGTAAGGAGTGTTTGGTCGGTAGTCAAAAGCTGCTCATGCCGCCGATAACGTCCCGGAACGTGTCCCGGATGATCCCGTAGACCCCGTCAATAGTTTCGGGCATGAGGAGTGCGACCGCACCCACGGATGACAGTGCGGCAAGAATCTTGGTGGGCAATCCGATGAGGAAGATGTTTGCCTGCGGCGCGAACCGAGCTGCCAGACCAAGCACAAGTTCTACAACAAACAATGTGGCGATCGCCGGCATCGCCAACTCCACCGCGGCAACCATCATGCGACCGACCAGATCAACGGCGAACTGGCCGAGTCCGGTCGAAATATCCAGTGTGCCGGCGGGGCCGACCGCAAGGAATGACGTTCCGATCCCCTGCACGATCAAACGATCACCGCCGATGGCGAAAAACAGCGCGACCGCGCCGACGCTGAACAGGCGTTGAAACACCGCACCCTGGTACCCGAGATTTGGATCAAAGATGGAGGCCGATGAGAGCGTACTGGTGAAGTCGACAAGACCTCCCGCAATGGTGAACACGTTGAAGATCAGACCCGTGAGAAAGCCAAGCGCGACACCGAGGACGAGGTTCATAACGACCGCTGCTAGGAGTGCACCGACGTCATTGACT
>BDTL01000150.1 GCA_002898115.1 bacterium BMS3Bbin02
GTGCTGATGCGCTAAACAACCACGTAGGTAGCTGGTAGTGCTCGGCATGCTCAAGCTGTTCCTCCCGTGAAACACGGGGCCCCAGGATCCGTTCGATGGCTGACAATTCTCCGTTCCTTTCTAGCCCGCCGGCTGGACCAGGAAGTACCCGGCCATCTCGAGGTGAAGCGCCGAACAGAACTCGGTGCAATAGAACGGGAACGTTCCGCTCTGAGTTGCGGTGAATTCGACTGTCGCCGTTTCGCCTGGCTCGAGACTCAGATTGACGTTGTACGCAGGGATCGCGAAGCCATGGGTGGCATCCTTCGACGTGTCAACGTTGGTGATGTGCCACGTGACCTCATCACCTTCTCGGATCTCGATCTGGTCTGGCGTGAAGTGGCTACGAACCGCCGTCATCCAAATCTCAACCTTGTTGCCGTTACGTTCAACTCTCTCATTTCCGAGAACCGGAGCGTTCGGATCGACAGACATGGTTCCTGGATCCCAGCCGACCTCCGGATAGACCTCAAACGGATTCAGCTTGTCGGCCTTGATGATTTGGGCGTAGTGCGGTTCACCCATCCCCATTGCCATATCGTACAGAACCTGCATACCACCGGTCACCGGATTCGATGAGTTCGGCTGAGAGATGTCCACTAACTGAAGGTTCTGCGGCAACAGTGGTCCTGGCGGGAAGAACCGATCGATCGACCATTTGTTGAGCGCCACGAGATAGCCACCATCGGGACTGACGGTATCGCCCTCAGCTGTAACCAGGTGGCCGACGTTGTACTGAACCGGCAACGTGCCCTCAAGCTTCCAACCATCGTCACCTCGGTAGTTGGGTCCTCCAAGACTCCATTTTGCCACGGTACTGTCGAGGAAGATGCTTGTATAGGCATACCCGTCAGGACCGAACTCGGTGTGCAGTGGTCCGAGGCCAACCTCAACCTGAGCCTCCACGACCGCATCAAAGTCAAGGACAGGAACCCCGTACGGGTCCAGTACCCAGTTCTTGTCCGCGATGGCCTGCTGGATTTTTGCGAACGAGTAGATCGTCGTATGGGGATCCAGCTTCCCGGAAACGACAATGTAGTCACCCTTTGGTGTCACATCCGACCCATGAGGACTCTTCGGTTCCGGTGCGAAGTAGAGCAGCTCCTCATCGAGCGCCGTACTGAGTCCGATAACCGGAAATCCCTTGACATCGAACGTCTTGCCGGCTCTGGCGACCTCGATCGCCTTGTCCAAGTTGATGATGTGGAGATAGTCTCGATCTCGCGCGGACGCACCCGCCTCAAACGGATCACCCGTACCGTCTAAGCCTGTTCCCGTTGCGAGTTCCGTGTTGAACGAACCACAGAAAACCCACCCTTCGGATTCAAGTTTGCCCGCATCACACAAATCCTGCCAGTAAGGAGGCAGCTCCATTGCGAAGGACTGATCCTCAAGTATTCGTCCACTGTCGCGATCGAACTTCCAGAACGTAACCATTCCCTTGTATTCCGACTCGTACGACGACATTGGGGCGTACTCCCAACCGTGCGGCGTCGCATATTGACCGCCCTCGATCACCCATTCCGTGTTGGGAGTCACCTTCGTCCCTCCGTGATCGTTGATCGCGATGGGGTTCTTTACGATCTGCTTGACCTCGAAGTCTCTGAGATCGATAAGTGCAATACGGGCATTCGCCTTATCGTTGATGAATACGTACTCACCGTCGTAATCGCCGTTAGTTTCTGATAGCGCAGGGTGGTGGGTATCTGCCCAGTTAACCTCGTTGCCGTCAATATCCCCCGAGGCGAGTATCTCTTCGGTTCCTTTGTTGCCGAATCCCCATCCTTGCCAAGGTTCTGGAGTGAAGACTGCGATTGTCTTGAGAATACGCATCGACGGAATCCCGATCACGAACATCTGGCCCGACTGTCCTCCTGAGGCGAACATGATGTACGGGTCCCACTCGCCCGACGGCAAGTAGGTCAGACCCGCAGCCAATAGTTGATCGTCGGACAGCGCCTGGAGACCGGCGGCCTCGCGACGGGTATTGATATCGCTTACTGATGCTGTACCCGAGTCACCAGTATCGCCATTGCCTCCAGTACAGGCCTGAAGAGCAAGGACTAGCACTGCCACTAGTCCAAGCATCAGTAGGATGGATCGTTTTCGCCAAAGCGGCGTCTTTGATCTTGCGGACATGATTATCCTTCCGATTCTGAGCTCGGATCCATGATGTCAAGCATCACTGATCCGAGCTCGGTCAAAACGGCGGTCTTTGCCCTTGTCCAAGGTATGTGTAGAGCGCATGACGCTTGGTCCGGGCAAGGACCGCCGGTGCTTATGCATTTTCCGAGATCAAATGGGCCCTCAATCGCTTCGATGACCTGAAGTAGGGTCGTATCGGTGAGATCAACAGCCAGGCGGTACCCGCCGCTTGGCCCGGGGCTGGAGGTTGCATAGTCGTGAGCCACAAGAGGTTTCATGACTTGAGGGAGAAATCGCGCGGTGGTTCCGATGTGGCCGGCCAGCTCTCTGCCGGGAACGGAGAGCCCGTCATCCATCGACGACAGGACGGACATAGCTTTGAGCGCCAGCGCGGTTTTTCTTGAGATTCCTAGATGCATGGAGCCGAACACATAAACCTATAGTTGACGACTAGAGATTTCGATCGTGACAGGAAGAGGCCCCTGGGTCTAGAGAAAAAGGTCCCGCGCTATGAGTCGTCAGGATCGTTTCTGCGACGGGCGGATCAAGGAAAAAGCGAGACCCGCACCACGAATGTGCGGGTCTCGCTTGGAATGCGGGCTAACGGCCGAACCGCGCTAGTTAATCGATCTCATATAGGCGACGACATCAGCAAGGTCCGTATCGGACAAACTCGGGTTTCCGCCCTTGGGAGGCATACCGACACCCGTCGTGTTCGCGGGATCGCTCGGATCACGTCCAACTCTGACGAATTCGACAAGCTCCTGTTCAGAGAGGCCGGCTATGAACTCGCTTCCGACAATAGGCTTGCCGAGACCGGTGACTCCGGAACCGTCAGGCGCGTGGCAGGCGGCACACGTGCCGATATAGATCTTCTCGCCGGCGGCAACATCGCCGCCACCGGAGACCTCGGTCGTCTGCTCCCCACCACCGGGAGAAGCTGTGGTGGCAGGGCTGGACCCACCGCCGCAGGCCGCGGCCAGTAGCGCCAGGGCGAAGACGAGTATCGGTAGCTTCTTTGCCATAAAATCTCCCACGAAGAACGATCTGATATTGACAACGGAAGATACCGGTTAAGGGTCCCATCCTGTAGGGCCGAAAGACCCTTTTTCGGGGATTTCAGAATTCTATAGTATCGCCCCGGTGACTGGTACTTTCAGCCGACTCCGCTTGATAGTCACTCTCTTCGTTGCCTACTACCCGTTGAGTAGCTGCGTACTCAGTCTTCGGTGATACGCAACCGTGGCGGCAGTGTCGATTGTTCGGATTGTGCCGCTCTCGACGACCACTCGTCCGTTGATAATCGAGAACGACACCCGTGTCGGCGCGCAGAGCACGAGGGCGGCGATCGGGTCGTGGAGGGCGCCAGCGTAGGTAATGTCATTGAGATCGAACCCGACGATGTCAGCCGCCTTTCCTACCTCGATGGTGCCGATGTCGGAGCGACCAAGAACCTCCGCTCCCCCGATCGTGGCGAGCTCCAGAGCACGCATGTGCGGAAACAGTGTCGGGTGTCGGGCAACACGTTGCAGGAGCATTGCCTGGCGCGCCTCACCGAGCATGTGAGACCCGTCGTTGCTTGCAGACCCGTCAACACCGACACCGACACGGGCCGCAACATCGAGCAGAGCCGCAACCGGTGCGATCCCGCTGGCGAGACGCATGTTGCTCGTCGGGCAATGGGCGACTCCGGTCCTGGTTGTACCAATGAGTTTGATCTCGTCATCGTCAAGAACAACGGCGTGAGCCCACCATACGTCGTCACCAACCCATCCGAGGCTCTCGGCGTAAGCGACCGGCTTGTGGCCGAACGTGTCAACACAGAAGGTCTCTTCGTCATAGGTCTCGGCGAGATGGGTGTGCATCGTCACGCCGTGGTATCGGGCGAGTATTGCCGACTCTCGCATCAGATCCGGAGTAACGGAGAACGGGGAACACGGAGCGACAACTACACGCGTCATTGCGAATTCAGCAGCGTCGTGATGGAGTTCGATCGCGCGCGCGGTATCTTCGAGGATCTCATCGGGTGTCTGGACGACCGAGTCGGGCGGTAGACCTCCGTCGCTCTCGCCGAGCGACATTGATCCTCGCGCCGCGTGGAACCGCATTCCTATGTCTTGTCCCGCGCGAATCTCGTCATCGATCCGCGCATCGTTTGGAAAGAGATAGAGATGATCACTCGTCGTCGTACATCCTGAGAGGATCAATTCAGCCATTCCGACGAGGGCACTCGTATACACCGACTCGGCGGTGAGGCGAGCCCACATCGGATACAGGGTCGTCAACCACGGGAAGAGTTCCGCTTCGGTGGCCACCGCACGCGTCAGCGTCTGATAGAGATGGTGGTGAGTGTTGACCAGCCCCGGGATAACCGCATGGTCCGCCGCATCCATGATTCGGTCGGACGAGAGGTATTCGAACGGGACGTCGTTCGTCGCCCCGACCCAGACAATGAGGTTGTCGCGTATAGCAATGGCGCCATCGGAGATAGTCTCTCCAGTCCGGGCGTCCAGCAGGACCGAATGAGCGTTACGGATGAGCAGTGTCGACATGTTTGAACACTAGTGAGAATGAACCCCGTCCACCCTCGCGAGATTCCCTCTGTCACCAGTCCAGGTCAGAGAATCTCAGCAACCACGACGCCTCGGATCACATCACTACGAGCCGATCGGCCTGTGGCCGGATAGCTCGGGGACCGCTAATTCTTGATGACGTAGGTCTTCGCGATCATGTCATGCACACCCTGGCCGTACTCCTGGAACAAGACCGGCAGATACACCGCCGCGGTCAACCAAAAGAGAAGCCCGTCACCCGTTCCCGCGAGATAACCTGCAACAGCCGGGACCGCCCAGCGAACCCCGGCGACCGGGAACCCTGGAATACCGGCGTGATGAACAGGGACTACCCGGGTCCCGATAACCATCTTCCCGGGAGTCTGTCCGAACCTCCCGATGAAATAGATTTCGTAGGCCGCACCTATGGCAAACAACGCACCAGCGAACCACGCGGGCGGATCATCGAGCACCGTAGGTAGACCATTGAGAGAGCCTCTGATAGTTCCGAGAATATCGAAACCCCCAGCGATCGCAAGTGCGAATGACGCGGCTGACAGTATCAGCCCATCAACGACAGCACCGCCAACACGTTGCCATCGTGTTGCCACAACGTACTCCTCGTCGGCGATACTGACTGGCCGAAACCCCATGTTCGTTGCTCCCACTCCCCGGACGTGTCGTCGGATACTACCGACAGGACCCGTAGCGCGTCCGGGCAGGATCCGTAGCGTGGCTACCCGATGCCGAGACCTAATGGAGAAGGGTTACTGCGATTGTTTCGCTGCAGGCTTAAACGTCGCAGCGCGGATCTTGGCGAAACGAGAGGGTTGTGGGTCCGGGTCGTACGTTTCTTCAAGCACTGTGAGCTCGATACCGCCGACGATATCGGAAATCAAGTTGTAGACGATCGCCCCAAGTGTCATCGCGGCCGTTGCCATCACCGTCCAGATAATCGCAAGGTAACGCACGATCGTCATGTACAGATCGCCGTCCGGCGTGTACACGACGTCGACAGCAGAGAACACCTCGCTAATCGACTGCGGGATCCCGCGTTGATCGAGGATCGACCACATCACCCACACACCCAAAGCGAATATGAGGGCAGCAATAGCGTTGAAGATCAACGCTACTTTGAATACTGTCCATGGGTCGATCTTTCGAATGACCCTTCTCACGCGACGCACCGGCATGCGTACTCCTTATCGAATGGAGAAGTATTGTACCCGTGAACGGGACCAACCAATGTCACCCGTTGAACGGTATGACGTGTGGTTCGAGTTCCCGATCAGTTACTACTCGCCGTTCTCATCTTCCGATGGGACCAGAGCCACGGCTGTGAGCTTGGCCCCATCCTCAAGATTTATGATCTTCACACCGGTCGAATCGCGACGTTGACGAGAAATCTTGTCGATCGGTTGACGAATCACGATCCCGTCCGATGACGTTACAAAGATCTCGTCACCCGGTGACACCATTCGAGCCGCAACCAGCACGCCGCGTACCCGGGTGAGTTTCATAGCTTTTACACCCATCCCCCCGCGTTTCTGTTTCGGGAACTCGGCCATCTTGGTTCGTTTCCCGTAACCACCCGACGTCAGCAGCATGATGTCGTCGCCGTCATCAACACAGGCCGCAGCAACAACCTCATCACCCTCTTTGAGGCGGATACCTCGCACGCCCTGCGTGTCGCGACCCATGGGACGAGCGTCCACTTCTGCGAATCGAATGCCCTGACCTTTCTTCGTGAGCATGATGAGGTCGTTGTCGCCGGCTGTCGCTCGGACCGCAACAACCTCATCACCCTCTTGAAGACGGATGGCGTTAAGCACTGAGTTACGCGAGTCGTACTCCTTGAACGCTGTCTTTTTCACCTGACCCAGCTTGGTGAACGCAACGAGGTGCTTGAACGTTTCATAGTCGCGGGTGTCGATGATTGCTTCAACGACTTCGTCGGGCTCAGATCGGAA
>BDTL01000151.1 GCA_002898115.1 bacterium BMS3Bbin02
GCTCTTGGCAATTGAGGGTCCTGCAGGGTGGAGCGTCAGTTGTGGTACTTCGGAATCAACAGCATCAGCGCTGGCGACTGATCTCGAACTGTGTGACTCAGTTGTCCGGACGTTTGAGTTGCCGGGTTCGTCGATCGAGTGAAGTGCATGCACGCAGAGCTGGGTAACGCGTGAGCGGGCGTGGTGTACCAAGGTGCTGATCGGAGAGTGCTTACCTTGTACTGATCACCCCGCCAGCCTCTCGGTCACGTATGGAGCGCCGTGAGAAGACACGGTGATCGACACCAGCATGGACGCATAGTTGTGGCCTGGAAGTCTCGCTGTTGCCGGTGGATCCGCCCACAAGACCGGCTCGACGTAACCCCCGAATACGACGTCACCGGGGACACCTAGACTGCAATGTGAGGTCCTCCCCACCGGGGGAGTGGGCGGATCGATTGGCGGCTCATTAGTCGAACGGAGAGTCGATGAATCGTATCCTGGAGGCCCACTTTATCGCTCCTGAGGTGAAGTACTTTCGGGTCGAGGCGCCCAAGGTGGCTCGGAAGCGCCGAGCCGGCCAGTTCGTCATTATTCGAGTCACAGGTAGCGGCGAACGGATTCCGCTCACCATTGCGGACGCCGATCCTGAGGCGGGGTGGATCGCCCTGATTGTTCAGGGAGTGGGTAAGACCACTCGCACCCTGAACCAGCTCCAAGCCGGCGACACCCTGCATGATCTCGCCGGACCGCTCGGTATGCCGTCCGAAATCCACGAGTACGACACAGCAGTAGTCGTTGGAGGTGGCGTCGGCACTGCGATTGCCTACCCGACCGCTGTCGCCCTCGCGGACGCCGGCAATGATGTGATCGCCATCATCGGTGGTCGAAGCCGCGAGTTCGTGATCCTCGAAGACGAGATGCGAGCGGTATGCACCGAGGTGTACCCCACTACGGATGACGGCAGTCATGGATTCCACGGCTTCGTGACTGACAAGCTCGCTGAGCTGATCGCCTCCAATCCTCGCATCGACCACGTTGTCGCGGTCGGCCCCGTTCCGATGATGCACGCCGTGGCCGACGTCACCCGTCCACACGGTATCGATACGGTGGTAAGTCTCAACCCGATCATGGTGGACGGAACCGGTATGTGCGGCGGTTGCCGTGTATCGGTGGGGGGTGAGACCAGGTTTGCCTGTGTCGATGGTCCCGAGTTCGACGCCCATCTGGTGGATTTCGAGCTGTTGGCGCGACGCAACAAGACCTACGGCGCGTTCGAGCACTATCGCAACGAGGAGTTCACGGCCAGCGAGCACGACCGCGTTAATCCTCCGGGGTCGTGCTGATGGGACGCGACCTCACTCGTCGGGAGCGTCTGAAGCTGACTCGCCAGGAGATGGCGGAGCAGCCGCCAGAAACGCGTGCCGTCAACTTCGACGAAGTTAACCTCGGTTACACGCCGGAGCAGGCAGTCGCCGAGGCAGAACGCTGCATACTGTGTTCTCACCCCGTCTGCATTGACGGCTGTCCGGTAGGTATCGACATTCGCGAGTTCGTGCGTCTGGTTGCCGACGAGCAGTTCCAGGACGCCGTGGACGTCATCAAACGGGACAGCTTCTTGCCGGCGATATGCGGGAGGGTGTGTCCCCAGGAGGACCAGTGTGAGGGTGCCTGCGTGCTCGCCAGGAAGTACAAGCCGGTGGCCATCGGCCACCTTGAACGCTTCGTTGCCGACTATGAGCGGGGGCATGGGGGTCAGACGGACACCAAGGATGTTCCCAAGACCGGTAAACGGGTGGCGGTCGTGGGTAGCGGGCCTGCGGGGCTCGCCTGCGCTGCCGATCTGGTTCGTGTCGGTCACGACGTCACGGTCTTCGAGGCGTTGCACGAGCTCGGTGGCGTCCTTATCTATGGGATCCCGGAGTTTCGCCTACCCAAGGAGATCGTTCGGGCCGAGGTCGACCAGCTTGCCGCCCTCGGTGTGCGGTTCGAAACCAACACCGTGATCGGCATGATCGAGACGATCGACGAGCTTCTCGAAGACGACGGCTTCGACGCCGTGTTCCTTGGTGTGGGCGCCGGACTCCCCAGGTTTCTGGGGGTGCCCGGCGAGAACCTCATCGGTGTCTACTCGGCCAACGAGTTCCTCACTCGTGTCAACTTGATGCGCGCTTACGAGGCCGGGGCGGAGACGCCTCTGCTTGACCTGTATGGGAAGACAGTTGCGGTGTTCGGTGGTGGGAACACCGCAATGGACGCGGTGCGTACCGCCCGAAGGCTCGGAGCGGCTCCCGCCACGATCCTCTACCGCCGGTCCGAGGCCGAGATGCCGGCACGCGCCGAGGAAGTGGCGCATGCCAAGGCTGAAGGTATCGAGTTCGAAACGCTTGTGACGCCGATCGAGATGCATGGGAACGAAGACGGCTGGCTCACGGGGATTCGGCTCCAGCGGATGGAACTCGGTGAGTCCGATGACAGCGGCCGGCGGCGTCCACAACCGATTCCGGGTGACGAATTCGAGATCGCCATCGACGTGGCCGTGGTGGCGATCGGCAACGACCCGAACCCACTCATCCAAAAGACCACACCTGATCTTGAGCAAACGCCTTGGGGCACCATCGTGGCCGACCCGCAGACGGGCCGCACCGCGAAGGTCGCAGTGTTCGCCGGCGGCGACATCGTCACCGGTGGGGCCACGGTGATCCTGGCGATGGGCGCCGGGAGGCGGGCAGCAGCGTCCATCGACGAATACCTCAAGACCGGGGTGTGGGAGATCGTGGCCGAAACAGAGGCGTAGGCCTGTCCGCAAGATCTCGGACAGCGCCGTGATGCTCCGAAACTTGGCGCTGCCAGGGCAGCCGACATTGATGGAATCGTGGATATCGGACCCGACAGGAGCGATGTTTTTCTGCGGCGGAAGGTTTGGTTCAGAGGCGGTCGGTTTCGTAGGTCCACATTGCTAGTTCGACTCGGTTGCGGGCTTCGAGTTTGGTCATCAGGCTAGAGAGATGTGTCTTGACGGTACTGATGCTGATGTGGAGCTCGTCGCTGATTTCGGCGTTGGTGCGGCCTCTTGCGACGGTGAGAAGCACCTCTTCTTCCCGGTCAGTGAGTGGCCACTTTGGCTGAACAGGTGCGGTCCCGGTATCGATGTGGGCAAACGCCGAGAGGAGCCGTGCGGTGATGCTCGGTGCGATCAAGGCATCACCGTTGGCGGCTGCGCGAATAGCCTGGCCGAGCAGATCCGGTCCGGCGTCTTTCAGCAAGAACCCGCGGGCGCCAGCCTTCAGCGCACCGTGGACGTACTCGTCGAGGTCGAACGTTGTGATGATGACGATCGGGATCGGATCCTCGACCTGAGGTCCGGCGAGGAGGCGGGTTGCCTCCAAGCCGTCCATCTCGGGCATACGGATATCAAAGAGGCACACATCGGGTCGGAGTTCATGAGCGAGGGATACGGCTTCGCGTCCGTTCGCCGCCTCGCCGACGACCTCGATCCCGGGCTGAGCATTGAGGATCATCGTGAGACCAGCACGGATGAGCTCCTGATCATCGGCGACGACCACTCGGATCGTCATTGACCGGCCCCGCCTTTGGGAAGGACGGCGCTGACGGTCCATCCTCGGCTAGGACTCGGACCCGCGGTGAGCGTACCGCCGACGAGGGTGGCTCGCTCGCTCATTCCCATGAGTCCGTATCCCGATGGGCTCCGGGTGGTCGTGGTCACGTCCCCG
>BDTL01000152.1 GCA_002898115.1 bacterium BMS3Bbin02
GTTCGGCATGGTGGTGTCAACGACCTTGGTGAGCGGGAGGTCAATGGCGGGCACGTTCAACGCCGCGCTATCGGAGTCGTTGGCCGGGTTCGTGTCGGTCTCGGTGACGTTCCCGACAGATGCCATGTTCGTGATCGTCGATCCCGATGTCCCTGCGTCGACGGTTACGGTGATGGTGAGCGTCTCGGTTGCTCCCGAGGCGATCGCTCCAACCGTCCACGTCGACCCAGCGTAGGATCCCGTTGTTGCTGATATCGCAACCAACGTGACACCACCGGGGAGTGAGTCGGTGATCGTCACACCCGTCGCCGCGCTGGGTCCGCTGTTCTCGACGTCGATTACATAGGTGATCGTGTCGCCCGGGTTGGGCGCCGTGTCGGACACGGTTTTCGTGACTGTCAGGTCGACCGCGTTGACGGTGAGATCGGCGGAGTCCGTGTTGTTGGTTGTGTTGGATTCGGTCTCGTTCACGTTCGTGGCGGTCGCGGTGTTGCTGATCGTGGCGCCGGCTGTTCCGGCATCGACGGTTGCGACGATCGTTAGGGTCGCTGAGGCCCCGGCATTTAGCGTCCCCAGTGTCCAGGTCGACCCGACATAGGAACCCTGGCTGGTTGAGGCGCTAGAAAGCGTGACCCCGACAGGGAGGGAGTCCGTGATGACCACACCGGTCGCAGTGTCGGGCGAAGGGTTCGTCGCCAAGATTGTGTAGGTGATCGTGTCGCCCGGGTTCGGGGTCGTGTCATCGACTGTCTTTGTGATCGCCACGTCGGTGAGAGGCACGTTGATCGTCGCGCTTGCGGAGTCATTGGTGGGATCAACGTCGATCTGGTCAACCGATGCGACCGTCGCGATGTTGGTGATTGCGGTCCCCGCGGTTCCCGCGTCGACTGTCACCACCAGCGTCAACGTCGCAGCCCCAGCAACGCCGAGAGGTCCGACGGTCCACATGGACCCGACATAAGACCCCTGGGATGGTGTGGCAGTGACCAGAGTCACGCCCGCGGGGAGTGTGTCAGTGAGCGAGACTCCGGTTGCAGCCTCCGGGCCGGCGTTCGCAACGGTGACGGTGAATGTGATCGTGTCGCTGGGATTCGGGGTTGCGTCATCGACAGTCTTGGTGACGGCGAGATCTACCGCCGAGACGACGATCGCGGCGGAGTCGACGTCGTTCGCACCGTCGAGGTCGTATTCCATCACCCCCGCAACGGATGCGGTGTTGGTGATCGTTGTGCCAGCGGTCCCGGTATCGACAGTCGCGACGATGACGAGGGAGACCGAACCCGCAATGCTCAAGGTCCCGATCGTCCACATAGATCCGACGTACGAGCCCTGCGAGGGAGTGGCCGAGACGAGCGTTACGCCGGCGGGGAGTGCATCGGTGAGCGACACCCCTGATGCCGGGGAGGGTCCGGCGTTGGAAACTGTCACGGTATAGGTCACCGTCGCCCCGGGGATCGGAGTCGGGTTGTTGACTGTCTTGGTGACGGCGATGTCAACAGCCGGTACACCGAAGGCCGCGCTGGCAGAATCGTTCACGGGGTCCGTGTCAGTTTCACCGACCGAGCCGACCGTAGCGGTGTTTGTCACGACTGTTCCGGCAGCCGTTGCGTCGACGGTGACGGTGAGAGTCAGCGTCTCAGTCGCCCCGCTTGGCAGAATTCCAACGGTCCAGACACCGGCGGTGTAGCTCCCTTGGGAGAAGGAAGCGGATACGAGCGTCACTCCAGAGGGGACGGAGTCGTTGATCGTTACGCCGCTTGCGGTGTCCGGTCCGTTGTTGGTGACAGTCACTGTGTAGGAGACGGCGTCACCAACCTGCGCCAGCGCGGTGGTTGCCGTCTTGGTGACAGCAAGGTCCACGGCGCTGACGTAGATCGTGGAAGTTGCAGAGTTGTTCGATGAGTCGGGATCGGTCTCGTTGAGAGCGGCCACCGAAGCGACGTTCGAGATCGACGTGCCGGGTGTACCAGTGTTGACCGTGGCGACGATCGTCAGCGTCGCCGAAGCTCCGTTGCCGAGTCCGCCGACGGTCCATGTCGGGTCGGTGTAGGAGCCCTGGCTCGGTGTTGCCGACACGAGTGTCAGGCCGGCCGGCAACGGATCGGAGATCGAGATCCCGGTGGCGGCTGACGGACCGTTGTTCGTTACGGAGACGGTGAACGTGACTGTGTCCCCTGGCAAGGGATTGGCGTCGTCGACGGTCTTGGTGATCGTGAGGTCGGCGGACGGGATAACGACGGATGCGGAGTCACCGTCGTTGCTCGGGTTGATGTCGGTCTCGACGGACGCCGCCACTGACGCAGTGTTGGTGATGGTGGTACCGGCCGTGCCCGCGTTAATCGTTGCGGTAATGGTCAGAGTCTCCGACAACCCAGAAGGGAGACTGCCGACGGTCCATGTGGGGGCGCTGTAGGACCCCGCGGTAGCGGACGCGGAGACCAGCGTAACCTCTGCGGGGAGGGAGTCTGTGATGGTGACACCGGTGGCGTCGTCCGGACCGTTGTTGGCGACGACAACGATATACGTCACAGTGTCGCCGGGGTTAGCGAGCGGCAGGTCGACTGTCTTGGTGATAACAAGGTCGATGGCCGGCGCCGCGAACGTCGCGCTTGACGAGTTGTTCAGCGCGTCGGTGTCCGTTTGGTCGACACTCGAGAGTGAGGCAGTATTCGTGATCGTCACCCCGGCCGCACTCGCCAGGACGGTCGCTGTGATCGTGAGGGTCGCCGATGCGCCCGCAGCCAACGACCCGACTGTCCAGGTCGGTGGCCCGTAGGACCCCTGGGTAGCGCTCGCGGTGTCGAGAAAGACTTCTGAGGGTAGTGCGTCGCTCAGAGAGACACCGGTGGCGATATCAGGGCCGTCGTTTGTCACCGTGATGACATATGTGACGGCGTCGCCCGGATTCGGTGCAGGATCGGAAACTGTCTTCGTCACCACAAGGTCGACGGTGGGCACCGCGAACGATGCGGAATCGCTGTCGTTGGTGAGGTCGATGTCGGTTTCGATGACGCCGCCGATGGCAGCGGTGTTGGTGACAGTCGTACCCACCGCACTTGCACCGATTATCGCCGTGATGGTGAGTGTCGCGGTCGCGCCGTTGGCAAGTCCACCGACGCTCCACGATGATCCCGCAAAGCTTCCCTGTGTCGCCGAAATGCCTGTGACGACGAGTTCGGGGGGAACGTTGTCGGCGACGAAGATCCCGGCCGCGGCGTCCGGTCCGTTGTTCGTGACGGTGACTGTGTAGGTCACCGTCTGACCCGGATTCGGGTTCGGCGCCGAGACAGTCTTGACCACGGCGAGATCGACTGCCGGCACTCCGATAGCGGCGCTGTCGGCGTCGTTGGAGCTATCCATGTCGGTTTCGGTGACGGAGAGCAACGACGCAGTGTTCGTGATGGTCGACCCTGCGGTTCCGGCGTCAACAGTTGCGACAATGGTCAGGGTCTCAGAGCCGCCGTTGGTGATCGTGCCAACGGTCCAGATACCACTTGCGTAACTTCCCTGGGAGGGGAAAGCAGACACGAGCGTGACACCAGAGGGGACGGTGTCAAGAATCGTGACCGCGGTGGCGGTATCTGGACCGTTGTTGGCGACAGATACCGTGTAGGTAATCGTGTCACCGGGATTTGGTGCGGCGTTGTTGACGGTCTTTGTGATCGCAACATCCACCGCTGGAATGGTTATGTCGGCCGTGTCTCCATTGTTCGAAGGATCGGGGTCGGCCTGGTCCGACGACCCGGTCGCGGTATTCGACTGTGTTGTCCCTGCGGTGCCCGCATCGACGGTCGCACTGACAGTAAGCGTCGCAGATGCGCCGGAAGCGAGGGTGCCGACTGTCCAGGTTGGATCTGTGTAACTTCCCTGGGTCGTCGAAGAGCCGGTCTCCGTCACGCCTGTTGGCAGTGCGTCTGTGACCAGCACTCCTGTCGCCGTGTCTGGCCCGTTGTTTGCAACCGTGACGGTGTAGGTGATCGTTTCGCCAGGGTTTGGAGCGACGATGTCGACGGTCTTCGTGACTGCAATATCCGACTGAGCGATTGTCACTGTCGCGCTGGCTGAGTTGTTCGCGGTCGTTGATTCGGTCTCGTTCACACCTGAAACGACTGCTGTATTTGTGACGGTGCCGCCGGTCGATCCAGTGGGGACCGAGACTGTGAACGTGATCGTCTCGGTCGCCCCGGAAGCGAGCGATCCGATCGACCAGGTGTCGGTGGAGTAGCTTCCCTGTGTTGCAGAGACCCCGGTTAGCGTCAGCGCAGCCGGAATCGCATCATCGACTGCGACACCGGATGCCGTGTCCGGACCATTGTTCGTTGCAGTCACCGTGTAGGTGAACGTGTCGCCGGGCAACGGGGTAGCGCTGCTGGATGTCTTCGTCATTGCGATATCGACGAGGGGAACTCTTAGCTGCGCACTAGCGGAGTTGTTGCCCGGGACCGGGTCAACAAGGTCGTTGTTGAGCACCGACGCAGTGTTGATAATGTCCGATCCCGCGGTACCGGCGTCAACTGTCGCGACGATCGTGAGTGTCGCTGACTCACCGGACGCGAGGGCGCCGACAGTCCACGTCGGTCCGAGGTACGAGCCAGCCGTCGCCGAGGACGACACGAGCGTGAGCCCTCCAGGAAGTGCGTCGGTGATCGCCACTCCCGTGGTGGCGTCTGGACCGTTGTTGACGACCGTCACCGTGTAGGTAAGAGTGTCACCCGGATTAGGCGTGGCGTTGTCGACAGTCTTCGTGACCCCGAGGTCAGCACCGCGAACAGTGAGGGTCGCGGTGGAGGCGTTGTTGGACGCGTCGACGTCGAAGCCCGAACCACCCGTCTTTGTCGCCGTGTTCACGATCGTGTTTCCGACCGTTCCTGCGTCGACAGTGGCGGTGATAGTCAGGGTCTCGAACCCACCGCTTGCCAGGGTGCCGACATTCCAGACGCCCGTTCCAGACGTGTAGGTTCCCTGCGTTGTCGCTGCCGATGCGAAGGTCAATCCCGGCGGAACCGTGTCGGTGACCTGTACCCCGGTGGACGTGTCGACTCCGTTGTTGGTGGCCGTCACGGTATACCTGATGGTGTCGCCCGGATCTGGTTGCGTGTCATCGACGGCCTTCGTGACCGCGATGTCCGCCGCCTGGATCTGTGACTCGAGGACGAAAGACGACAACAACACGAAGTCGTTCCCGGATGACATACGGAGCTGAGTTGATGTCGCTCCCGCGGTGAGAGCTCCGCTCGGGACCGCCATCGTGTCCATGTCGATCGCGATGCCTGTCGACGAATTCCACTGGTTGTTGCCGGAGCTCGTTACCGTCCCGTTGACTCGGAACCGTTCTCGGAATCCGTTGCGCGACCCGCTGAGCCCGGCGTCACCTTCGTAGAGGAGGACTTCGATTTCGCCTATCGCACCTGGAGCGAGGGGGCCGTGCGAAATGTTGACGGTGGTTTCGCTGCCGTAGACGATTTCGAGGCCCGAGTAGAAGTTGAGCTGTGAGACCGGCTCCGACGGGTCTTCATAGAAGACGTAGATCGTGGCACTCTTCATCACCGTTGAATAGGTGCACCATGGCGCACCGGTCGCTGACGTGATACCCCCGATGGTGAAAGCTCCACCGGCGGTCGTGACCAGAGATGTGATGTTTGCCCGGGTTTGGAAGTAGCCCTCGGTGGGGTCATAGAAATCTGTAACGGCCACACCGGACACCGGTGTCCCGTTCACGGTCGCGGTCGTATCGGCCGTGTTGCCGGAGGCGGCCCACACCAGGTAGGCAGTATCGATGGTGGCGCCTGCTGGGGCCGTCGGAAGGTTGATGGTGGAATTCGCCGCCACCGAGCATGAGCTCGTCATAAACGAAGTACTTGCGTTGTATGACCCGAATCGGCCCTGGAATGTCTGGACGGGCGTGGGGACCACGGCCTGTGCGCTCGGTGCTCGAGCAATAAGCCCGACGGAGACAAGTAGCAGGGCAAGTGCTAGAGCCATTGCTCGGCGCACTGAAGATAGAGTGACGTGGCCACCCACCATTGTCTTCTCGCTTTCGCGTGTGTCGTGTGTTCATACGACCAAGAAAGCGAACCTGCCGGAAAAAGGTGCGAACGATTTCGGCAGGGAAACAGTCTTGGCATCACCAGTTGTGGCGTAGAATCGGGTTACTCCGGTGGGACCTTGAGAAGTTTCAGACCTATGACGACACTGGAGTGCTTCCGACACGACAGTGGAGTTCGTATGAACACCGACCCGGCAATCACCCAAAACGAAGTGTCGTCGGCGATCGCGCACGTGACACTTTCGCCGGAGATCTATCTGAAATCGGCGACGGTTGGGCGAAAGTTCGCGAAAAAGCTGCGCAAGAACATGCGCGCAGCATTGGGGCCCATTGATGTGGAGATGCGTCAACTCGGCAGTGCCCGACTGGAAATCAAGACCTCCGACTACAAGACGGTCGCTGATCGTCTCGCACGGGTTTTCGGTATCCATTCGATCGCCCGAGTGGAGACCTTTCATTTCGAGACTCTGGACGACCTCGTCGATACGCTCACGCCCCATACCCAACCCCTGGTCGCGGGGAAGCGGTTCGCCGTTCGGGTGAGGCGGCGCGGCGCCCACGAGTGGCGTCGTGCAGATCTTGAGCGCGCCCTGGGGGCTGCTCTTCTTCCGGTCTCCAACGGTGTCGACCTCACCAGCCCCGAAGAAACTGTCCATGTCCGGATCGAGGGACAGCGCGCCCACGTGTTGCTCGATCGCATCGCCGGTGCCGGCGGTATGCCGCTGGCCAGCCAGGGACGAGTGCTGGTGCTCCTCTCCGGCGGCTTCGATTCACCGGTTGCCGCATGGTCGTTGATGAGCCGCGGTGTTGCTGTTGAGTTCGTGCACTTCAAGCTTGAATGTTCCCAATCGGATCATGCTCTCGCAGTTGGCCAACAGTTGTGGAGCGAGTGGGGAATGGGGACCAGGGGACGAGCGCATGTCCTTGAGTTCCAGCCGGTGAAGGATGCCTTGCGCGAGAAGCTCGACCCGAGGCTTCGTCAGATCGTATTGAAGCGTCTCATGATGATGGCGGGTGACGGTGTTGCCGCACGTCTCGGTATCCCGGTTCTTGCCACGGGAGAGTCCATCGGCCAGGTATCGTCCCAGACATTCCCGCACCTTGTCGAACTTGATCAGGCGGTCGAAAGACCGATCTTCCGTCCACTGCTCACGGTTGACAAGAACACCATCGTGCAGACATCTCGTCGCATCGGTACCTTCGATCTGTCGTCCCGAGCAATAGAAGTGTGCGACCTGTCAGATGGAAGTCCCGTTGCGACGCGGGCCAAACATCGTGACATTGTCGACGCCGAAGGCAAGCTCCAGTCGGGGATCATCGATGACGCTCTCGACCAATGGGAGGTGGCTGATCTCGGTGCGTGGTTGCCCGGTGAGCCGCTGCGTCGGTTTGACCCATCCGTAGATCTGCCCGCTTGGATGCGGGACGGCACGACAACCGCATGACCGAAGCCGCGCTTGCTCTCGGGCTAAATCCAGGACTTTCGGTGTGGATCAGCATTGGGTTGCTCGCGTTGGGCGTAACTATGGTTTTCGGCACCCTTCTTTCGGCGGTCCGAACCGTCATCCTTCCCAGGGGAACGACGTCGCTGCTGAACCGGATTGTGTTCCGGGGGGTATATATCTTGTTCACCACGGTGGCGAGAAAGCGGCGAACATACGAGGACAGGGACCGGGTAATGGCTCAGTTCGGACCCGTGAGTCTTGTGTTGCTCGGGATGGTGTGGCTCGCCGCCGTCGCGACCGGCTACAGCTTCGTGTTTTGGGCGACGGGAGCCGACTCGTTTGGGTCCGGGGCAGTATTCAGTGGATCCTCGATCACCACTCTCGGATCGTCGCCGCCTCTATCCGGACTTCACCAGGCGCTGAGCTATTCAGAGGCAACCCTCGGCTTGTTTCTTGGCGCATTAATGATCACGTACCTGCCCACGCTGTACAGCGTGTTCTCGCGCCGTGAGGTGCAGGTCGCGACCCTCGAGGTACGCGCCGGGAATCCGCCGTCGGCGGGCGAGTTCCTCATCCGGTACCACAACCTTGGTTGGCTTGACCGCCTTGACGAAGTGTTCCTCGAGTGGGAGCGATGGTTCGCCGAACTTGAAGAATCACACACCTCGTATCCGGCGCTGACCTTCTTCCGGTCGCCCGAGGCGAATCGCTCGTGGGTAACGGCCGCCGGGACGGTTCTTGACGCCGCGGCGCTGACGAGAGCGTGTGTCGATATCACCTACCCGAAGGGTGTAGCCGCGGTGTGTATCCGATCCGGGTATTTGGCGTTGCAGCGACTCGCTGACTTTTTCGGACTCAGGTATGAGCCGAACCCTCTCCCGACGGACCGTATTGCGATTTCGCGATCCGAGTTCAACGATGTGTGGGACGCGATGCGTGCTGTCGATGTGCCCTTGGTCGCAGATCAAGATCGGGCGTGGACTGACTACGTTGGGTGGCGGGTGAACTACGAGTCCCTCGTCCTCGATTTCGCGGAGATCACGATGGCGCCGTATGCGCCGTGGACATCGGATCGGTCGTCGCTCACTAGGGAGCTTCCGAAAGTCACCCGGTTTGGTGCTCCGACAGTCGAGTCGATTCCCGCTAGACGAAGGTAAGGGCGAGGCTCCTTCGCTGTTGTAGGGTCCAAAAGCGCACAATGCAGAGTATTGGAGGCCACAACGGGGAGCTGCGGCGCCACCTGCGTTGACGTGTACACGTCAACGCAGGTGTCCGGCGTCGTTCCCGTCTCGATGCATCGGCATTGCCACTGCTCGTGTGGGAGAATCGGAGCAACGCTAGCTATCAGCAGACTCCGAGACTGCGACCGAGGAGCCTAAGTATGCAACAGCAGAGGTTTGCTTCTATCCGAGAACGGATGGCTGGCGAGACCGGCGTTGTCATGCTGATTGGTCCCCGTGACACCGGCAAGACAACCCTCGGACGTCTGCTGGTCGCCGACGCCCTCGACTCTGGAATCCGTTGTGCGTTGGTCGACGCAGATACAGCCCGGTCCTCGGTTGGTCCTCCTGCGTGTGTGGGCCTCAGGCTCATCGCGTCCACCGCAGATCTTGAGAACCTCGCAAAGGCAGATGCCCTCCGATTTGTAGGTTCCACCCACCCTCAAGGTGTCGTGCTGCCGCATGTGGTTGCGGTTTCTGCTCTCGTTACCGAGGCGCGAGAACGTGCCGAGCTCATCATTGTCGATACGACGAGTGCCGTTGCGGGGGTTGTTGGGCAAACCCTGAAATACCATCTCGCCGAACTGGCAAAACCGTCGGTCGTGATCGCTTTGCAGCGAGGCAACGAGATGGACCCGATTATCGGAATGTTGCGCAGGTTTCTGTCTGCCCGTGTCGCGGTGCTGGAACCCGAGTTCCAGGTCATCCCGGCAGGGCCCGTGCAGGCGGCCGAGGGACTCGCCGCAGCATTCCGAGAGGAGCTCCGAACGCCGCTACCCCGGTGGAGGGTGCAGCCGACCGTCTTCGCGCCGACCCTCCCCGATGGGTTCGAACTCGAACCTCTCGATGGAACGATTGTCGGTATTCAAAACTCGAGCGGGGAATGTCTCGGTCTTGGAGTTCTCGACCATGACGGTGATACGTTGCGTGTTGCAACCCACCACGGTGAGTCGATGAGCGGACTCAGAGTCGGGTCGCTCAAGGTGGATCTCGACACGTTCGCGACAACCCGTATCCGGTTGCGGGAACTCTTTTTCGGTCTGTCGACCTCGTGACGGCAGGCGATTCGCCGTCCCCCTTCAGGCACCGCGTTTCTGGTTGCTACAGCGCTCTGTCGGGTGATAGCACGGCGAGTCCGGCTTCGGTGTCGTGGACTGTGAAGATGCGGCGGCCGGGTTGGATAGCGGAGTGGACTGTCGAAATGTTGAGTCCCATCGATCGCCAGCGGAGAGCAACACCCTCTAGTGGTTCGTCACACACCAGCGTCACTCCATAGATCGCGGGATTGCGCACCGGCGACTCAACAACCTCCACGAGGGGACCCGCCCGAAAAAATGCCGCAGGTCGATCCCGGACCTGCATCCGGAGCCGCGGGTCGAGACCGATTTCAGCAAACACCGCAACAGCTTCGTCCAGTGCCGGGACGAGCAGGACAATGTGGTCGACCGCCCACCCTTGAACGTGCGTTGGTTCCTCCAGGGTGGTGTCGGTGTCTTCGGTCGCGGGGATTCCGAAGGCGGGAGCAACATCGGACCAGTCCCACGCGGGGTCGCCGGTGACCAGGTGCACCGAGCGGCCCAACCACTGGGATGGAAAGCCGAACGTCTCCCACGGGAGCGGGAGTTGAAGCGTCGTGAGATGTGGGGCTGGGATGAGATCGGCCTTGGGTGGGAGCAGGGAAGTGTACAAGGGAGAGACCCGACATACCGCAACCAGCGGCCCCGCACTTCCCCGAACGAGGATTCCCTGGTGCTGCACCTCGGGTCTCTACCTGGAACCTACTGAACCCTCAAATCGTGTTCAACCCCTCTGTAAACAGTGATAACTGGGCGTAACCTGTGTGCGGGGTCACCCACTCCACAACATACCCGCGGAAAACCACGTGGTTCCGGTGGTTATGAACCTGAACCGGCTCAGTTGTCCACATATCCACACCCGGTTGTGCACAACGGCCTGGGACAAGTATTTCATCGCGATGTTTCGCGACCCCGTCGAGCGGCTGCAAGACAGTGAGGGAACAGGCGCTCGACGCCATCGTGAATAGCGCCGACGATGACACCAAGCATGTCGGCATCAACCGCTGCCGCGGGGATTCGCCCGGTCAGGTACACGTCCTCGCGTCGGTCGAAGGACACAGCGACAGGCCAACTCTTGTGGTTGAACTTCAGGAATCGTCGCTGGAGGTCGACGTCGTCCGTTCGGCCGAAGAGGTGCGCGTCGAATCGAAGAGTGATGTCGCCTGTCTCGAACCACACCGTGGTTGCATCGCGGCAGTCCTGAACGAGACGAACACCGCGACGTCCGTCGAATTCTCCGGCCCAGACAACACCTGAGTCAGCGTCCGCTGCCCATGACGTTGTCGTGACCGCGACAAGATCCCACAGCAGATTGTTCACAGCGCTTTGATTCCGTCATACAGCTCCAGGAGCCGATCGACAGTTTGGTCCCAGGAGAACTGCTGCGCATTGGCTTGGGCTTTTGACCGCATCATGTTGTGGTCATCCGGCGACGACAGGATCTTGTCAATTGCTGCGGCAAAGGCGCTCGGGGAATGCCCATCGATGAGGACGCCCGATTCGCCGTCCGCGACAACGTAGGGCAGTCCTCCGACGGAGGACGCAACGACGGGGAGACCACACGCCTGTGCCTCGGCGGCAACGAGGCCGAATGACTCGCTGCGACTCGGCATCAACAGAAGATCTGCTGCTTGGTAGTAGGAAGGGAGACGGTCGTGAGATTCCGGGCCCTGGAAAGCGACTCGGTCGGCGATGCCGAGGTCGGTGGCAAGGCGCTTCAGCATGACCAGCTCACGGTCGCCCTCCTGACCGCTTGGTCCACCGACTATGACAAGTCGAACGTCGCTAAGGCCACGGTGCGCCACCTCTGCTGTGGCGGAAACCGCGATGTCGAATCCCTTGAGTGCTTGAATCCTGCCAACACAGAGAAGGACTGGTTCGTTGCCCCATCCGAGCACACGACGTGCTTGTTGCTGGTCGCCCGGAGAGAACAGGTTGTGGTCAATTCCCGGCGGGCTGATGCAGAGTCGCTCAGGTGTTGCGCCGTAGTGGTCGAGAAGATCGTCGAATTCGTATGGTGTTGAAGCAACGACACAATCCGATTGCCCGATGGTATGTAGTTCGATTCCCTTGCGGACCTCGGAGGACGCGGGCTCGTCGTCGCGACGGTTGATATCTTTGACACGACCGAGCGTGTGGAACGAGTTTGCCAGTGGTATGCCGAGCAGCTTCTTGAGTCTCACGCCGGTTCGACCACTTAACCAGTAATGCGAGTGGATCAGGTCGAAGGACATGTCCGACTCTTCGATCCACCGTTCAACACCGTACGCGAATTCGTCAACGTACTGGACCATGTCGGCGATCGGAATCGGCTTGGCCGGGCCTGCCTCGATCCGAACGAGGGTGTAGAGCGGTGAAACTTCGGTTTCGATAGGTTTTCCGGCCTGACACGCTCGCGTGAAGACGACGACCTCGATACCGTGACGAGTCATAGCTTCGGAGAGTTCGTCGATGTAGACGTTCATTCCTCCGGCGTTGCCGACTCCGGGCTGGAGGCGGGGGGACGTGTGCATGCTGATGACAGCGAGCGTAGAAATCATGTTGTTGCCTCGATGACGAAGAGATCTCGCGCAGTCGCTCCCATGCGGAACTTGTAGACCTCGTCACCCTTGAGAAAGTCGAATCGGTGAAGACCACTGTCGATCACCTGCTCAATAAGTAGGTCAAGAAGGACGACGCCGGGAGCTCCTTCGGCGAACGTCGGCTCAAGCGCCGAGTTGTAGAGGTAATACCCGTCGGCTTCGAAGAACCCGAATGCCATTGCCGCGATGTCACCCGACGCAGCCCGCAGTGCCGACATTGTCGCCCCCGAATATTTGTGGAGGTCGGCAAAAAACGCCTCCATTGTGTCGGTCATGAATGTGCCCTTGTCACCGAACGCCTTGCGGTGCATCGCAGCGAAAGTGGCCACCGAATCACGACCGGTGACGGTTGACAGGGTCGGCTCTCCGAAATGCTCTTCAAAACGGCGTCGTTTGCGCCGAACCTCATGACGCTGTTTCTTTGAGAGTGCTGCTAGCCAATCGTGCCGACTATCGCCGAGCGTCATGACCGCGGCGACCTCGTGGACCCGTTCTGTCGGCTCTATCGATGCTCGTTCGACCGCCTTACGGACGACTGTTGCCGCTTCGAGGGGGAGGGAATCAAAGACGAGTCGCGTGCCGTCGGGGAGATCACGGATCCATGCACCGAGCACCTCGACAACGTGCGGTCCGAGAGGAGCGTGGTAATCAGTGACGTCGGCATGGCCTGCAAAGGTCACCGTGTTGTTCTCAAGAATGAGCGGGATCAGCGTATCGTCGGACGAAATGATCGCAAGATCCCCAGAGGGGAAATGCCGGCGCCAGACATCAAGCCACGGTGTCTTGGGGAATGGACCGACGTGTGGTGCTACCGGTTCGGAGTCGAAGAGATGCGACGAGGCTAAGGAGTCATCCGCGGATAGATCAACCATGACTGTCACCGTCGAACGTGGGTTCACACACTCCTTGTGCGGTGCCACCGCCCAACACCGCAGGTCGAGCGGCATCCACCAACGCGGCGGTTGCGGCCGCCGAGAGCAACCCTAAGCGGCGGGCTCCTTCGATGAGCAATACAACAGCGATGTCTTTGTCTCCAGACCAACTCTTGGCAGCGATACCGATTCCGTTTCGACCGCCGGCCAAAAGACCGGCGGCTCCAACTTTCAGTGGTCCATCCCACCAGGCTCCAACCTTCGCATCAGGTCGTTCGCTGCCACTGGACAGAGCGGCGTAACGATGGTTGGCAGTTGCCGCCTCAGCGAAGCGCCGATCAGACGACAGGATAGCGAATGTTCGTGCGGCTCCCGCCAACGTCGTGCGCAGAACCGGGGCGCCGCAGCCATCGATCCCGACCGGTGCAGGATCGACTCCGGAGATCTCCCGGGTGAGGGCGATGACCCGTTGTTGCAGGGGATGGTCCTGCGAGAGATAGGAGCCCAGCGGCCATCCCTGGGCAACACATGCGCGCAACCAGGCACTGTGTTTGCCGGAACAATTGTGGAAGATACGTTGCGGTCGTTGGTGACCGGCCGCCACCAACATGTCCCTGGCCTCACTGCTTAGAGGCCAATCCGGGGGACACCGGAGGTGACCTTCGGTGAGTCCGACGTCACCGAGCATGTTGCGTACCATCGCGAGATGAGTAGGCCACCCGGAGTGCGATGAACATGTAACGGCCATCTGTTCCGGTGCGAGCTCGGCGCCGGCCTCCTGGGAGACAGTCGCTTGAACGAGCTTGAGCGCCGAACGCCAGTAGAGCGT
>BDTL01000153.1 GCA_002898115.1 bacterium BMS3Bbin02
CTTGCAAGCTGGCCGCGTCGGCAAGCATTGTTGGTGCGATCGTCGGTGAGATCTCTTCGGGCGTCGGAGGCGGGATCGGACGTCTCATTCTCGATTTTGCATCGCGCTACACAACCGGTCCTGAGCGTCTGTACGCGTCGGTCGCCGGCGCCGCGGTGCTCGGGATTGTCGTGTTCGGGCTCATCTCACTTGCTGAGCGTTACGCACTCGGTGGAAGAACACAGGAGAACCCACTCACGTGAACGATGTCGTACCACCGTCAATCGCGGTCGAGGCGAGGGGCGCGAGCAAAGTCTTCAGCCGCGGCAAACCGAACCAGGTAGTCGCACTTGAGAACATTGACCTGTCGGTCCGCCGTGGTGGGTTCGTCTCGCTGATCGGACCGTCGGGTTGTGGCAAATCGACTCTGCTGCGCCTGATGGCGGGGCTCGTGCCCGCGACAGAGGGCGAAATGCTCGTCAACGGAAAGTCTGCCGACCAGGCCCGCCGGGACCGTGACTACGGCATGGCCTTCCAGAGCGCCAGTTTGTTCGATTGGCGGACTGTCGCAAGGAACATCGAACTTCCGCTCGAGTTGCTCGGGTGGTCAAAGGCGCAGCGAGCCGACCGGACGAAGGAAATGTTGAACCTCGTCCAGTTGAGCGAGTTCGCAGAGCACTATCCGAATCAGTTGTCGGGCGGGATGCAACAGCGGGTGGCGATAGCACGGGCCCTGTCGTTCGAACCGTCAATCTTGTTGATGGATGAGCCGTTTGGTGCGCTTGACGAGATGACACGCGAACACATGCAAGCAGAGCTTCTTCGGATCTGGGGAGACACTCAAACCTCGGTGGTGTTCGTGACCCACTCCATACCTGAGGCGGTGTTCCTTGCCCAGCGGGTGATCGTGATGTCCCCGCGGCCGGGACGCATCATTGCGGACATACATGTGGACCTTGGTTCGCGCGACGTTGACACGCGAGAGGACCCCGAGTTTTTCAGGAAGATCACTGAGGTCCGCGAGGCGTTGCGGGCAATAGAAGGGCATTGATGAACAACCCACGGCTTCGCGCAATTGCTCCAGCCCTCATTGTGGGTATCGGTGGGCTCGTGCTGTGGGAACTCGTGCTTACGGTGCTGAACCCTCAGGCGTTCGTCCTTCCACGTCCTTCGGTGATTGCCGGAAAGGTGGTCGAACAATGGAGCACCATCGTCACAGCGACCCGCAGCACAGGTTTTGTTGCAGTGACAGGTCTTATTGCCGGAGCGTTCTTTGGTGTCGTCGTCGCGGTTCTCGTCTCGCGGTTCCGACTTGTGAGCGAGGCGGTCACGCCGCTCGCCGTTGCTGTCAACGCGATTCCGATCATTGCGCTGGCGCCGATTTTCAATTTCTGGTTCGGTTTACGCTCGCCCCGTTCGAACCAGGGCATTGTCGTTTTGCTCGTGTTTTTCCCGGTATTTGTCAACACGGTCCGGGGTCTGACCGAAGTGCACCAGGGTCAGCTTGATCTTATGGAATCGTTCGCCGCCACGAAGTGGGAGACGCTGAAACAGGTGAGGATTCCCAACGCCCTCCCGTACCTCTTTACATCACTTAAGATCGCATCATCGCTTGCGGTGATCGCTGCGATCGTCGCCGAATACTTTGGTGGCGATCAGGCTGCACTTGGCCAGTTGATCGTTCAACAGGCCGCGCTCTCTCGTTACTCGTCTGCATGGGCCGGCGTTCTTGCGGGTACGCTGATGGGGATGGCTTTGTACCTCATTGTCGTCATCCTCGAACGGCGACTCATGCCATGGCAGGTGACCGAGACAGAGCGACCTGGTGGTTAACCATTCCGAGCGGAGAAACAAGAGAAGGAGAGGGTTTATGACGAAGAGGAAGAGAGGCAAGGCGAGACTGTTCGGTTTCGTGCTTGTCATGGCGCTGGTCGCGGCCGCGTGTGGCGGTGGCACTGAAGCCACAACGACTACTGCGGCTGATGCGGGTGGTGGGGAAGAGCCGATGGTGCTTACCCCGATCACGCTGCAACTCCAGTGGTTCACCCAGGCACAGTTCGCGGGGTATTACGCCGCTGTCGACCAGGGGTTCTACGAGGACCTCGGTCTTGATGTAACCATCATCCAGGGTGGCATCGACATTCTGCCGGCGACCGTCCTGGATTCGGGTGCCGCAGACTTTGCGATTTCATGGGTGCCGCGTGGTCTCGTACCGCGCGAAGAAGGACTCAACATCACCAACATCGCGCAGATCTTTGAGAGATCCGCGACGCTACAGGTCTCGTTCAAGGAAACGGGCATCAAGTCTGTTGCCGATCTTGCGGGCAAGACGGTCGGAAACTGGGGCTTCGGTAACGAGTTTGAACTCCTGGCCGGGTTGCGCAGCGCGGGTCTCGATCCCGACAATGATGTCACGCTTGTGCAGCAGCAGTTCGACATGCTGGCGCTTATCTCCGGAGAGATCGATGCCGCCCAGGCAATGATCTACAACGAATACGCGCAGGTGCTCGAAACAATCAACCCGGATACAGGTGAACTGTTCACGGCCGACGATCTTGACGTCATCAACTGGAATGACGTCGGGACCGCCATGCTCCAGGACGCGATCTGGGCCGACGCCGACAGGCTCGAAACAGATGCTGAGTATCGGGCAAACGCGGTGAAGTTCGTTGAGGCATCGATGCGTGGATGGATCTTCTGTCGTGACAACGTCGACAGGTGTGTCGATATCGTGCTCGATGCCGGTCCGACGCTCGGCGAGTCACACCAGAAGTGGCAGATGAACGAGATCAACGGTCTCATCTGGCCATCGTCCGGCGGCATCGGTCTCCTGGACCAGGGTCTGTGGGATCAGACGGTTGCGGTCGCGACAGCTGAGAGCATTCTCTCCGCACCGCCGACGGATGGTGCGTTCCGGACGGACATTGCTCAGGAAGCCCTCGATAACCTGAAGGCTGCCGGCGTGGATGTGAATGGATCCGGTTGGAGTCCTATCACCGTCGAACTCAAGCCTGGCGGCGAGTAGAGCGAACCAAAGACGAACCGACGCGGAGCCACCCTTGTCCCACGGGGCGAGGGTGGCTCCCTCGCGTCAGTGCTTGATGAGGTCGAGCAGTCCGAGCTTCGTGATGATCTCGTGTTCACGGTCGATCGTTTGCCGGGGGATGGGGATACCGGATCCTTCCGCGATTCGGTTCATCATCTCAAAGTTGCCCAAAGCCGCGGCGGCATCCACGAGAGCTTCCGGTCCGAGGAGGGTGATGATGTCCTGGTGCGTGTCAGCGAGGGAGCTATCCGACTTGCCGAGGACCACATCAACGAAGCGGAGCAACGCGTTGCCGCCGGGTATGCCGATGGGGAGAGACGTGTCGCTGACCACGGCAAGGTCTAGTTCGTAACCAAAGCTGATAGAGCTCTCACGGAGCATCTGCACATGGATGATGGTTCAGTAGAAACACTCGTTGATGAGCGACGTTCGTGACGATACGAGTTCTATCTGGGCGCGGTTGAGGCCCGGGGACCGTTCGAAATCGGAGAGCGCCATGTCCTGTTCGGTCATGTACTGCGGTCCGAACGAGTCGCGATACACCGCGGCGACCTCCGGTACGAGGTCGATCGCTCCGGGGATCGCGTCCGGTGGCATCGGCAGATGAGTTCGCCGACGTTTCAGCCCCGTGGCGATGTTTCCGGTGGCTGGTCCCGGTAGCGGTTCCGGCAGAGCTACCAGGTCGACTCCTAACGCTCGATGGGCGCCGTCAACAGCGCTGAGCAGCGCTACGAGACCCACCGTCTCTGCCGCCGCGGCATCCCCGGTCTCCTCGGCAGCGTTGCGGACTGTAGACTCGGAAACGGCTGCGGGATCGGTGTACAACGTGCTGGCCAGTCGTCCCAGCGCCGGGGGAATCACATTGGTAGTCGCTACGGCGCCGGCGCGTACCGACGCGAGCAGGGTCGATCTCTGTGCGGCGTCGAGTACGGGTCCGGGTTCGGCGAAATGATTCCAGATCCTTTGATATGTGTTCTTCAGGTCTTCGCGTACGGGCACCGGGGACTGTGCGAAGTCGAACATGGGTCTCATGGTATGGCCAGGACTCAATGGATCGCACGAATAAGGAGTACGCCGAGCGCGGTGAAGCTCAGACCGAACACGAGGACCCGCATGTCCTTATTGTTGCGTACCGATACGATGCCAATGGCCGAGAGAACCGCCCACGTTATGAGCTCCGCCGGAGCGCTACCGCTGGTGGAGGCAAGCACGACCAACGTGTCGGTCACCCGGGACTCCGCTCACCCGCACGGATTGCCACCGACAACCAATTCTCGTGTGGCGGCAGGGCGCAGGAATAGTTGTCGTTGTAGGCACAGAACGGCGCGTAGGCATAATTGAAATCGATGACAGCGGTACCGTCCCCATGGGGGTGGATGTCAATGTATCGGCCCGCACCGTACGTTTCGGAGCCCGAGGTTGCATCCCGGAAGGGCAAGAACAGACTCTCGTGACCGGTCGAGTACAACGCGAACGTTGTGTCCTCTCCGTCTACGGACACGGTCGCTCTCGCAACCCGGGTGTAGGTCCGCTCGTTACCGTCGGTTGTCGAGATTGTTACTTCTGTCGGGTCAACGGGATCGAGCGCGACGTCAAAGACGAGGTCTTCGTTGGGCTCGAAGTATGAAAGTCCATCGAAGTCGTGTTGCGCTTCATGACGAAGGGGGGATTGCTCGGAGAGCTTGAAGAAGCGGTCCTTGTCAGAGCGGAACTTGAGGAGGTCTACAGCATTCATAGTGACGGCAACAGTAGTCGCGCGGTTCTATTCCCAGGGTCGGTTCCGGCGTGCCGAATCGGTAGGGAGAGCGTCAATGGAGCGCGCGGACTCCCATCAATGAGAACACCAGCAGACTCACACCGATCACAAGAACTCGGTAGTCCTTGTTCTGTCGGGTGCGGCGGATGGCGACCCCGGTGAGGGCCGTCCAGAGAACAAGTTGAAACAGGACGCCGCCGTCGGTCGACGGCAGGAAGATATCGATCATGAGAGTGGCTGTTACGTTGTGGGAC
The DNA here is from genome assembly GCA_002898115.1 of bacterium BMS3Bbin02. Classification (GTDB taxonomy): domain Bacteria; phylum Actinomycetota; class Acidimicrobiia; order Spongiisociales; family UBA5794; genus BMS3BBIN02. Next base: position 5,036 of record BDTL01000153.1, read on the forward strand.
TACCGGATGCTCGCGGTCTACACGCCAGGGTCGAAACATCCTTCTACCGAGGCAGGCCCCTCTTTTTCATTCAGGTCGACGGCGGTGATGATGTAACACGTCTTGCCGACTGTATCTTCCCGTGGCCAGTCGATGAAGTACACCCGGCCCGACATGAGTGTGTCGGGTCCGAAGAAATACGGTTCAGGGACGTAGATGTACGGTCCTCCGGGGAACTCGCTGAAATAGGCGTTGTAGGACGCAATGTCGCCCTCGGGATTCGGGTCCCACGATACGAACACTTCCCCGCTGCCGCCGCCCAGCCCGACGGTCACGCCCATCACCTGACTCGGTGCCCCGGGTGTCGAATCGAAACACTCTTCGACCGATCGGGGGCCTTCCTGACCAGAGGCATCGACGGCGCTGACCTGATAACAGGTCTCTCCCGACGTTTGCGCCCTTGGCCAGTCGATGATGTACCAGCGCCCCGACATTCTTGTCGCGGGACCCAACGTGTACGGCTCGGGGACGAGTGCCTTCGTTCCGCCCGGCAGTTCGCTGAACCACACGTTGTAGCTGTCAATGTCCGCCTCAGGGTTCGGCTCCCACGAGACGTCTATCTCATTGCTGCCTCCGCTCAGGGTGACGATGAGATCCTGTACCTGGCCCGGCGCCGGGTCGAGGGCGCGGTGGAGGAACGCGGCCATTTGCTCGCGGGTGACGTTCTCGGTCGGGCAGAAGCGGTCGTTCGCCGGTGGGTTGCAGCCCTGGGTGATGCCTGCGGCTGCGAGTTTGGCGATGTCGTTTTCGAATACGGAGCCGTCGTCGTCGGTGAAGGTGTTGCCTCCGCCGTTGTCGGTGAGGCCGAGGGCGCGGACTAAGAACGCGGCCATTTGCTCGCGGGTGACGTTCTCGGTCGGGCAGAAGCGGTCGTTGGTCGGTGGGTTGCAGCCCTGGGTGATACCTTGAGCGGCAAGCCATGCAATGTCGGATGAGAAGACATTGCTGTCGGGTACATCGGTGAATGTGTCAGTCGCAGTCGCCGGTACGGCTACACCGAGCACCATGACCACGGCCAGGCCGAGAAGAACGAATCGTCGAGGTTGCATGTGTCCCACTTCCATGTCTCGTAAAACGTGTTGTCCCCAACCTTACCAAAGCGTGGGAAACGCGCGGCTTGCGAGCGCAAAGGCTTTCCCGGTTGCTCGGATCCGCGCAGGGAACCAGATGGACCCTCCCGGTCGTCAAAGTGGTAGACGCTGGCGCGGCAAGTAGCGTTCTTGCTGTCGGCTCCGTGGGTACGTTGTTGACAGCTCTTTGCCGGTCTCTTTCACCGAGTGGTGGATCGAAAGAGTTACGACCAATGCGAAGTGTGAACAAGAGTCATCACAGCATGCTCAGCGTCGCCGCGGTCCTCGTCATTATCTCGGCTGGCTGTGGCACCGACAAGCCGGCAGTCGCGGACGAACGTCCGCTGCCTGTCATCGATGTCGCGGTGACTGTTGCGCTCGAGGATCCTGCAGTCATCGGCGCATCCAATTCGTCCCGCTCATATGAAGCCACCCTGGTGGTGCAGCTGACGTTTGAGGACTCGGTCCGCAGTTCGCCGCTGGTGACGATCGGTGAGATCGTTTCGGTGGGCGACGTTGGAGTGGCGAACGGCGCCGGCGCTGAACGATCCAACGTTGTTGTCGACGAAATGAGCAACGAGCAACGCCCCCATGACTTTCAGGTGTTGACGGTCAGGGTGACCGAGATCCTTAGGGACGACGGAACCGGTGCTGACACCCTGGGTGTGGGCACACTTGTAGCGGTGGCACTACCCAACAGGACGAGCTCAACCTTCGTGCCGAAAACGATCGGCCCTCTTGATACCGTGGGGCTGCGCATTCTGATCAGTGGCCGATACAGGGTCGTGGGATATGACGATGGAGTCCCGAAGAAGATGGTCCTGGCGCGCCCGAGCGCGACGTACGTCGAGCTACCGTCGATCTCTGGAGAGTCGGCCCGTGGGGTCCGGCTGTGGACGCCGTACTCGGATCGTCGCACGCCAGCTTCGAGAGGTGAATTGTCGGAAACGGTGCTGGACGCGATGCAGTACACCGACGCTCCCGAGTTCTCGGACCTCCTGGCCAGGATCCCCGGGGCAGAAACACGCCCACGAGAGCAACACCTGGGTTACGACCAGGTGACGCGGACGACCCTTCCGCAACCCCCGCCAGGCAACGAGCCGTAGGTCGTGCCTCGGGTAGACGGCTCCGATCGGTCGTCAGATTCGCTACAGCCCCGCATCGGTTGGTAGGAGATCACCGTTCGCCGGGGGTTCCCTATGGTCAAAGCGGATCGGAAGACCGGCGGCGAGCCACACACCGGCCCGGTCCATGGCTTGGACGTGAACGTGCGGTTCGGTGGAGTTGCCCGAGTTCCCGCACTCTGCGACCTTGGTTCCCCGGGTGACTCTGTCGCCACGTTTGACGAGCAGAGATCCCCGTCGGAGATGGGCGACCAGCACATGTGCTCCGTCGTCCCTACGAACGACGATGTGATTACCTAGGACACCGACGGGACCGAAGAATTCTCGGACACTCTCCGCGAGCAAGTAGATCAAACCGAGCGGTGAGGACCTGCTCAGGTGGTCTCTCATGAAGGACCTGGCACGGACGACCTCGCCGTTGATCGGAGCCACAATGGGCTGTCCGAAACCCGGATACGCGCCCGGTCGCCGCGCTACTGACCACCAGGAGAACCGGGGCCGTGATCCATCGTCCGGATCAAAGACCAGGTCGATGGCATAGGTCTGGGACCATGCGTGAACGAAGTGGCTCGGTACTCGTGATGTTGGACTGTTGATCGCTCTCCAGCGACCCTGCACGGGTGCTGTGACGTCGATGGGCTCTGCGTGCGGTGTGCCCAGCCTGAAGTACAGCGCCGTCGCAGGAATCACGGTCACGACCGTTATCCATGGCCACCACTGCGGAACCGGCACGAGGACGCCGATCACCACTGAGACGATGGCGATCGCGGTCACGGGCATCCTGGTGCGCGCCGCGACACGCTGCCATGTCGAGACTACGAGACGTGTGGAGGCCATCACCGGTCATCGTATCACCGACCCGGACCGGTGACGGGATGTCCGTTGCCCTCGGCGCCTAGTCTCGCCAGATACCGTATTCGAGGTTCTTGCGGGGTGGGAAGGGAACGTTCTCACGATTCCCTGCGCCACCTGTTTGGTAGCAGATGAATTCCTGGCTCCACGGATCCCATGAGACACAGCCGATTCGGCTTGCGGTGGCATTCTTGGCAATCGCGAGCTTGAAACCTGGTTCGACGTATTGGCGTAGGGCGTTCGAGGCACCCGGGTCTACGAGGCCTTGGGCAAAGGGGTCGGTGAAATACTCACCCTGGCCGAGGGCGTGATCAGCATCGAACTCGAAGTTGCCTCGCCATGTGGCGAGGAAGATCTGTCTTCGAGTCGCGTCGAATCGCTCAAGGTCGCGCACGACCACATCGTTGCATGTACCGTTGGCACAGGCTGATATCGGGTTGATGATGTCGAACTCGTGCTCGAACACCACCATGCCGAGGTTACGGACCGCATCCGTCTCGAACCTCGAGTCCCAACGCTCGTAGTTGTCGCTCGCGGCACCCACGTTGATCGTGCGTTTCTGCCGATCGGACACCTCGTCGACGAGTGCAGGCATCGAGTATCCGCAGTTCGTCGGGTTCAACACGTTGCCGTCGCTGTCGGTGGCTACTCCGTAGTCGTTCTTATATCCGACCGAGAATTTCTCATTTCCCGCCTTGTCGTACACCATGATGAACAGCGTGTGGAACCGGGCACATATTCGTCTCTCGAACGCCGTTCCCGCATGGATGATGAATCGGAGCCAGTAGTCACCGTCGGGAGATTCCATGATGAACTCTTTGAATCCGCCGTGGGGTTCGACCTGCGGTACCGCTGCGGCCACGTATCCGTAACCGACGAGGGGGTTCCCGGGGATGAGTGCGGGGTCGGAGCCGTGGTCGTGTCCGTAATAACACCAGTAGACGGGATCAATTTGAGGGTGCCAGTTCACATAGGACTTGCCGTCAGGGGCGACCGTTGTGTTGAGCTCGTGCACCCACGCAGAACATGGACGATTCGGCAGCGGTGCGGTCCAGCCCTCAGGAGCCGGAGGTGTCGGCGTCGGATCACCGTCTGCTTCTGCGAGCAGTACGAGGTACATTCTGCGCCAACCGTTCTGACCTTCGACACTGCCTAGCTTGACGTCACCGGCAGCGAAGTCTTTCTCGTAGACGTCGTGAATGCGGTCATCGATGATGACGGTACCGCCCTTGGTCCACCCGGATAGCCAACCGGGTGAAGTTTCGTCGCTTCGCCATACGACACCGACGCGGGCGTCGCGGTTCAAGGTGAATCGGAACCAGTCCGGGTCAGGGCCGCGGTTGAGGTGTTCCCACCGGGTTGATGGTGACAACAAGTCCCATCCTGCGTACCGGCCGGGGCTGTTCACGCTATCGACATCATCGGGATCGGGTAGAACGTCCAGACCGATGGCGAACGAGCGTGGCGAGTAGCGGGCGTTGTAGATGTCGGGGATCTGACCCTCGCTGGTGTCGCGACGTGACTCGTAGCGCGCAACGAGCGCATTGTCACCATCGTCGAGGGTGAACCCCGGTGGCGGTTCGGTTGGTAGGTCGAGTGCTCTCGTGAGAAACGTCGCCATCTCCGCGCGGGTCACCCGGGAGTATGGACAGAACTGGTCGTTCGCCGGCGGGTTGCAGCCCTGGGTGATCCCGGCCTGTGCGAGCTTCTCAATGTCGGCTTCGAAGATCGACTCGTCATCGTCGACGAAAGTTGTTGACCCGGAATCAGTCAGTTTGAGTGCGCGAACGAGGAACGCAGCCATCTGTCCGCGTGTGACGAAGCTGTCCGGGCAGAATGCTGTGTTGGCGGGCGGATTGCAGCCTTTGGTGATCCCGGCGGCTGCGATCCGCTCGATCGACCCTTCAAATATCGAAGTGTTGTCGTCGATGAACTCGATGCCGTTTGCAGGCGGTAGTGACAGTGCGCGGTCCAGGAACGCTGCCATTTCGCCGCGTGTCACCGCGTCCTCGGGGCAGAAC
>BDTL01000154.1 GCA_002898115.1 bacterium BMS3Bbin02
GCCCTCGCGCGGCGCCGGCTTGAGGAGGTGGGCGAATTCGCTGACGCGCGGAAACTGTCGTTTGACCATGTACTCATGATGCCACACTCCCGTAGCGGTGCATTATCCGCGCGGCGTGGGGTGCCGGGTTGGCTGTGCCTACTGCGGCGCGTCGGGCCGTCGTTGCAGTGATGAGCGGAGGATGAGTCCGCCGACGATGACGATCCCGAGAACGCCGCCCACGACGAGGGCGCCACCGAACCCGGAGGAAACCTGCGGATCGTTGGACTGCTCCGAGTCGGCCGCGAGTGCGGTGTCGATAGTTGCGGAGACAGGTGGTGCCGGCGAGTCGGTCTGGTCTGCGGCGGGCGCATCTGCCGATGTCCGTATTGCAGCTGTCATCGCGTCAATGAGGGTTCCGGTATCAGATGGGTCTCGATCGGTCGCCTCGACTCCGATGTCGACAAGGCGCCCCGCAATGTAGCCGCGGGTTGCTGCTTCGGAAGGTGCACCGCCGTTCGCCTCGATGAATGCGTCTCGGAACGTCGCCGCTCGGTCGGTCAGGAGGGCATCTACGCCACTCTGATCACCGACTATCAGCAAGCGCGGAGTTTCGGGGAACTCTTCGCTTGCCACGTTGGAAAGGGCAAGCAGCATCGTTCCGGAGTCAGTGATCGGGCCCATGATCGTCCGGAGAGACTCGGGTGAAATGTCAGCGACGATGATGGCAACACCCTCACCCTCTACCAGACGGTTAGCTGCTGCGAGGAGTCCGTCAGATCCGGTCGCATCACCAATAACCACCATCACGACATCCATGCTGCCCAGGTGATCGCCACCCTCGACGCCAGGTGGGTGGCTGACATCGGGTGATTGGTCGACCGCGAGCTGAAACCCCTCCATGAATGTGCTGTCACTGGTGGCAGGATCGAGGAGGATGCCGACCCTGAATTCATCGGCGAAGGCCGGAGACGCGCTCAACAGTATCCAGACGAGGGCCGCGACGGCCGGCACCAGTACCGATAGCATCGTACGGTTTGGGAGTGAGCTGGTGGTGTTGTTCAACGGAGAGGAGTCCAAGTGTTGGAGGTCCGGGGCTTAACGCGCCGAGGTTGGCCTGAGAAGATCACGCTACCAGCACGAGGATTTAGGAAGTTCGGGCACCGGCCCGCCGGGCTCGAACGCAACTCCGACCCTTGATTCGTATGACTCGGTGCTCGGAATGATCATGGCCCGATGTCGAACCTTTCTTCGACGATCACGTTTGCGTCCGCGTCGAGCGCACTTGCGGTACCAATCAGAGCAGTCGGACCGGGTATTCGGAACAGCGTCATGCCGGCACGAGGTTGCTGGACATACCGTCTTCCGTCGTCCAGGTTGATCACGACTAGCGCCGTGTCCCACGGCACGGGAGCCAAGAGGAGAAAGCTCGGCTCCGGAGAGTTCCTATCGCCGGGCGTCTGAGCAAGAGTGGAGAGTCGAGTGCCGTTCAAGGCGTCGAGGTCCAGCGGCCCACAGAAGCTCCCTTTACGTCCATCGTCGCTGAATACGACACAAAGCGCTGTTTCGTCAGCGAGACCTTCGTTCCGCACAGCGATGACTTCCGGATCACGACCCGCCAGAGCGCCTATCAGTGCAACTGATGGTGATGATTGGAGCGGTTCGTCGGAGAAGACTCCGTTCGCGGTCTCCCAGGCGCGGTTGTCGCCAGAACTCACCGGGAGGATTCGCTGTGGCTCGCCGTACTCTCGTGGATCGAATCGCGTGCCGGGCGGCGGCCTTCGCACGAGTACAACATCCGGGTTGTCCTTCAAGGCCAGCCCACCGTCGGTTAACCAGGTCCAGTACTCGTCGAGCGTCTGCGGCACGACGTTCTCGTCGGAGATGGTGCTGCCGAAAGGGCTGACACGGCCAAGGCTGGGCAAGATCGCAACCAGCCCGACAATCAATGCCACGGCGGCGAACGCTCCGACGAATACCAGTACCGGGCGCGGTGCACGGCGATGAGGTACCGTGGCTGCGAGAGGGAGCGGTTCCGGGCTGGTTTCGGCGAGTGCCCTGACGGCACGGGTGATTTGGTCGTCAAGCTGCTGTTCGTTCATGGAGTGCCTCCTTGATCGAGGGTTTCGCGCAGGCGCTTCCTGGCCCGGGCGAGGTGGTGCTTCACGGTGCCGTCGGAGATGCCGAGGAAGTCTCCAACGGTCCGGGGTGTCATGTCCTCCCAATAGGTGAGGAACACACACGCCCGTTGTTGGGGCGACAGCTTGGCCACGGCTGCGGCGACTTCGGGGAGCACCTCGGGATCGTGGGTGACGATTGTTGCGGCGAACCGACGTTCGCGGTCCTTGCGTCTGAAGGCTGACCTTTGAGCGGACTTTGCCTTGGCAAACACTGCTTTGTACAGCAGCGCCCGAGGGTTGTTCGCCCGCAGTAAAGCCTGGGATGCAACGAGCGACACCGCGGCGTCGTGGACCACGTCGGCGGCTTGGGAAGGTCCGACGATGGATGTCGCAAACGCCACCAACGCGTGGCTGTGTTGGGCGTACAGCTGGGCGTCAGTGGTCGGCTCGGTGTTGCGATCGGATGTCATCATCCCCCTAACGTCGCCACCGAACCCTACTTCGGGTTACACCCCCTCGACATTCTGGCGTCCATTTGGGCGATATATGGCGGTGGTCTCAAGTGGTGGGCGCGACGGGGTGACCTTTTGAGGTGATTTTATGTCTCGTCCACGGATTCCGTATCGGGTAGCGAGGGTGGCTCTGTTTGAGCTTGCCCGGGGTGCAACGATCAGGGAGGCAGCCGAGTACACCGGG
>BDTL01000155.1 GCA_002898115.1 bacterium BMS3Bbin02
CGGAGGCAACAATGCGTCCATCCTCAAGAAAAAGCACGCGATCAACAAGGGCGAGGGGTGAGGTTCGGTGGGCAATGATGACGGTGGTCCGGCCTTCCATCACCCGGCGGAGTGCTGCCTGAATCTCGGCCTCAACGATTGCGTCAACTGATGACGTTGCATCGTCAAGAATGAGAACCCGCGGATCGCGCAACACAGCCCGAGCCAAAGCAACGCGCTGGCGTTGCCCTCCCGAGAGCGAGTGCCCGCGCTCCCCCACAACCGTGTCGTAACCATCAGGCATCGCACAGATGAACTGATGCGCTTGCGCGAGCCGTGCAGCCGCCCTCACTGACTCATCCGTCGCATCGGGGTCACCGAGCGCGATGTTGTCGCGCACACTTGCGGAGAACAAATACGTGTCCTGGAACACGATCGCACACTCATGGCGAAGAGCGTCAAGACCAAGGTGTCGGACGTCGACACCGTCGATGCTCACGACCCCGCTGTCAGCGTCATGGAATCGGGGGATGAGGTGGGCCAGGGTTGTCTTGCCGGACCCGGTTGCACCGACGAGTGCCACCGACTCTCCTCCCGGAATCACGACATCAACATCTCGAAGAACCGCGGGTCCATCCGAGTAGGTGAAGGACACGTTGCGCATCTCGATGGTGCCGGGTCCGTCGGGCAGGTGCTGTGGGTTCCGCGCATCGACGATGTCGGGTTCAGTCTCTAGAAGGTTCTGAACCCGTGTCGCAGCAACCGCGCCACGTGGGAGATTCGCAAAGAACCAACCGGTGATCCGAATCGGCATTATCAACACACCAAGGTATTGGAGGAAGGCCACAAAGTCGCCGAACGATATCGCTCCGTTGAGCAACCGAACACCACCGAGCCACACCACCAGGATACGGGCTGCGGAGGGCACGATCTCAAGTACTGGTGTGAAGATGGCGGCGTTTCTTGCGATTCGTAACGACGACTCCTTGATGCGCTCCGCCGATGTGTCAAGACGAGCCTGTTCCTGGACCTCCTGTCCGTAGGCCTTCACGACCTGGATTCCGCTCACCGCTTCCTCGACTACCTGGGAGTAGTCGGCGTGACGTTCCTGCAGCTCCGCGGACAGCGGAAGCACACGCCGCGAGTACTTGGTGACGAAAACAAACAGCACCGGGATCATCGTGATCGATGCCAACCCGAGTATCGGATCGATCCACACCAACACGATGCCCACCAATGTGAACATCGCCAGGTTGGCAATGGTGATCGGGGCCATGGCGAAGATCAACCGCACCTGAGACAGGTCCGATGAGGCACGGGCCATGAGTTGCCCCGGGCTGGTGACATCATGGAAGCCGAAGGTGAGCCGCTGGATGTGTTCGAAGATACGGTTCCGAAGGTCTGCCTCGGCGCGGTACGAATACAGGAATCCGTAATACCGGCGCAACCCGATCCCGATGCTTTGCAGCACACCGGCAGCGAGGAACCACAGCACCAGCGGATACAGGCGACTAACACTCGCACCATTCGCAGTGATCTCGTCAATGGCCGCTTTTGTGAGAAGCGGCATGATGATGATCATCACCATCCACAGCAGCGCACCAAGTATCGACTTGATGGCCTCCCTGCGGTATTGGGTCAGTGTTGAGAGCAGCAGCCCGACACCTGCTCGGGCGATTGGTGAACGCAGCCCAACTTTCTCGCCATCACTCATTCGCCAAACTGTAACCGCCTTCGAAGACCGCGGATCCATGACGAACAGCGGTAGGTGCCGTCTGCCGAATGGCTGAAGGGTCGGTTGCCGATGATCAGCGCACTAACCTCGACAACATGCTGACCGACTACACCACCATACAAAAGGGCGACGTCGCCGCCACCACGGAGACCGCACTCCACGAAGCCGAAGCCATCATCGAGAAGGTCATCGCCGAGCCCCTCGTGCGAACGCTTGTGAACACGCTTTTTGAGCTTGAGCGAGCGGGTCGCATCCTGAGTGATGCCTATGGCAGAGGCCCGTTTATGGGCAAAGTTCATCCAGACGCCGATATCCGTACTGAGGCAACCGAGTGGGAGGAACGCGTCTCGAAGTGGACCAACGAGCTGATCTTTCGCTCCGATCTCGCGGCGGCGGTCAAGGATTTTGCCGCCACCGACGAGGCAGCGAGTCTCACCGGAACCGAGAGTCGCCTCCTCAAGGAATGGTTGCGTGACCTGCGCAGAGCTGGTCACGATCTCGACGAGTCTGCCCGTGACAAGCTCAAGGCACTCCAGGAAAGGCTCATTGAGTTGCAGGTCGCCTACGAACGGAACCTCGTTGAAGTCGACGACGGCATCGACATGACACGCGATGAGCTCGCGGGTCTACCGGACGACTACATCGACCGACTCGAGAAGAACGACGACGGAACGTTCCGCGTCAGCATGGCGTATCCGGATTACCTACCGTTTATCGAGCAGGGACGGAACCGGGATCTTCGCAAAGCAATGCAATTCAAGTTCTGGAACAGAGCGGCAGATGCAAACACCGCTTTGCTGGCAGAAGCGGTTGACATACGATCAAACATCGCCGCGATCTTTGGTCACGCCTCATGGGCCGACCACATGCTCGAGGTCAAAATGGCGAAAAACCTCGAAACGGTGAACGCATTCTACGACTCGGTGATCCCGGGTCTCACCGAGAAGGCCGGCAGCGAACGAGCAGCTCTCCAGGCCTTGTTCGACAAGGACCAAGACGGTGAACTGCAAAGCTGGGACTGGTTCTACTACGCCAACGAGCGCCGCAGAGCCAACTACGGCATCGACCCGAACGAGGTGGCCAAGTACTTCTCCCTCGAGAGAGTTATAGACGGCATGTTCGAGATCACCGGCGATGTGTTCGGTCTGGAGTACTCACGTGTCGAGGATGCAAGGGCCTGGCACGAAGACGTTGC
>BDTL01000156.1 GCA_002898115.1 bacterium BMS3Bbin02
CGGTCGACGTCGAGGCGAAAGCAGCGGCTGTAGTCGCGGTTCTCGCTGATGGCTTGCCCGAGGGATCAATCATCGATGTTGTGTCACCGACTCGTCCTGCGGTGGCAATCCCTCAACCAGAGGTTGAGGAGTAGAAAGAAGTCCGTCCGAAAGTTGGAAACAGGGCTAACCTAGGAGTTGAGCCTTCGTGGATTGTTGGAGAAGATGGATCTGAATGCCCCGCAGAACTACCTCGCGGTTATAAAAGTAGTTGGTGTTGGCGGTGGTGGCGTTAACGCCGTCAACCGCATGATTGATGCTGGTGTGAGCGGTGTCGAGTTCATCGCCATCAATACAGACGCCCAGGCGTTGTTGATGTCCGATGCAGATATCAAGCTTGATATCGGTCGTGACTCGACGCGCGGTCTCGGTGCCGGCGCAAACCCTGAGGTGGGTCGAGACGCAGCCGAGTCACATCGTGACGAGCTTGAAGACGCGCTCCAGGGTGCAGACATGGTCTTTATCACCGCCGGCGAGGGCGGCGGTACCGGCACCGGTGCGGCACCGGTGGTCGCTGACATCTCGCGCAGCCTTGCTGCACTGACGGTCGGGGTGGTGACGCGGCCGTTCGGATTCGAGGGACGGCGTCGTTCGGTTCAGGCAGAACAGGGGATCCAGGAGCTCCGCGCCGCTGTCGACACACTCATCATTATTCCAAACCAGCGTTTGCTCGAAATTGCCGATCCGAAGACGTCCGTGCTTGATGCATTCCGAATGGCAGACGATGTGCTTACGAATGGTGTTCGCGGGATCACCGACTTGATCACCACACCTGGATTGATCAACGTCGACTTTGCCGATGTGAAGACCGTTATGAGTGATGCAGGCTCGGCAGTGATGGGTATCGGTAATTCAACCGGCGAGAATCGCGCAGAGCAGGCCGCCAATAAGGCAATCTCTTCGCCGCTCCTCGAGACGTCGATGGAGGGCGCGCGCGGCGTGCTCCTGTCCGTCTCCGGCCCCTCTGACATGTCGCTCTACGAGGTGAGTGTTGCGGCCAGCCTCATAGCCGATCACACAGATGCGGACGCCAACATCATCTTTGGTGCAGTTATCGATGACACCCTTGGAGACGAAATGCGGGTGACGGTGATCGCCGCGGGTTTCGATCGGGACAGTAGACCCCGAGGCGCCGTCGGCCACACATCGTCCGCGCGCCCCGACTCGCACACTCCACCCGCGCCGGAGACTCCTGCGACGCCAGGTGATGATGACGCTCTCGACATCCCCGGATTCCTCCAGGGATGAGCACCCCGGCCGGCGTTTCGACCGCCGCGTTTGGGGATGCGACGTTCGGCGACGCTCGTTTTGATGCAACAGCCAGGACCGCACTCTCAACAGAGCTAGGTATCTCTGATCAGTGGGCGTACATCTACCAGGTGCACGGAACAGCGGTTGCCCGCGCAACCGAACCCGGTGATTGCGGTGAGGCCGACATCATTATGACGTCCGTCGTCGGACTTCCGATCGCAATCGCAACGGCGGACTGTGTTCCGATCGTGCTCTGGTCGAGTACCACCGTGGGTATCGTGCACGCCGGGTGGCGTGGCGCGGCAGCAGGCGTTGTCGTCACCGCAATCCAGGCAATGGAGTCCGCTGGACCGCCGGTCGAACGAGCGGCAGTCGGCCCCGCTATATGCCGCAGGTCCTTTGAGGTCGGCGACGACGTTCTCGCACGTTTTCCCGGTTTCGAGTCGACGACCGACTGGGGTACTCCGGCGGTCGATCTCGTCGGTTCGCTTCGGGAGCAGCTTGGCGCGATCCCGCATGTGGTCGAAGATATCTGTACCTTCGAAGACGAGGCATACTTTTCGTACCGACGCAATGCAACGAAAGGACGACAGGTGACTGTGGCATGGTTGCCGAACGGCTAGCGGCCGTCCGCCGGCAGGTAGAAGAAGCAATCCGAAAGTCCGGGCGTTCAGACAGTCCGAGAATCGTGGCAGTGTCTAAGACCCATCCGGTCGAGGCCATTGCCGAGGCCTACGCTGCCGGGCACAGAATTTTCGGTGAGAATCGTCTTCAGGAACTGGAGTCCAAGGTTCCGGCTCTTCCCGGCGACATCGAATGGCACATGGTTGGGGCGCTGCAGTCGCGCAAGGCACGAGCCGCGTCCCAACTGGCCGCGGTGCTGCACGGCGTCGACCGGCTCAAACTGGTTCAGCGTCTTGATCCGACCGGTGCCGTCGTGCTGGTTCAGGTGAACATTGCCCGGGAGCAGCAAAAGGCGGGTGCGGCCGTTGATGCGGTGGCTCCTCTGGTGGAAGCGCTCGTGGATGCGACGGTCAACGTGGTTGGCCTCATGGAAATACCACCGCTGCCCGACGTCGAGGAAGATTCGCGGAGGTGGTTCTCCGAACTCAGAGACCTGCGTGACTTGTTGGCGCGAGATTGGCCTACAGTGAGAGAGCTCTCTATGGGCATGACCGACGATTACGTGGTGGCAATCGAGGAAGGTGCCACCATAATCCGTGTCGGACGGGCTATCTTTGGGGCAAGGTCAACGAAGCTACCGTAGAACGAAAAGGCAAGGCCACCGACAATGGCATCACTTTGGAACAAGGCGCTGTTTCAGCTGGGACTCGTGGACGACGAGCAGGTCGTCGCAGCCGAGGAGCAGCATGTTGTAGACGCACAGGGCGATTCGACCGGGGTCCGCCGCGTGGAGACTCCCCAGCACCAGTCGGTTCGGCCCCTTTCGCCGCCAGTGCCGCCCACATCGTCGTACGGCATCCCCGGACGTCGTGTCGAACCGCCATCGATGGCTCGGCGTCGCGTGTCGGAGAACCCATCACACGCAGAGGCGGGCATGATTGTTCAGGGTCGAGCCGGAGCGCCTTTAGGGGCAGAAAGTGTGTCGCCGCAAATGCACAATGAATCCGAACTCGTTGTTGCCCGATCGTTCGACGATGCGAAAGCTCTCGCCGATCACATCCGAGCCAGCAGGCCCGTCGTCATGGACCTGCGTGGAACCGAGCCGGAGATGGTGAGGCGCCTGGTGGACTTCGCCAGCGGCCTTACCTATGCCCTTGCCGGCAACATGTCGAAGATTGCTCAAGGCGTCATTCTTGTCACCCCTCCGAATACGGGGATCTCGGTCAACGAACGCCAACGTCTCGCCGATCTCGGTCTGTACGCCGGCCCGATTCGATAACGACATCGTATGAACAGCGTGCGGACACTTATCGACATCGCCATTTGGGCGGTCATCGTATGGATCGTTCTCGGATACATTGTTGTGCTCGGCAGGGTCCCGTGGGGGCATCCGGTACGCAAGGTCTATGACTCGCTGCAGAACGTGATGCAACGCATTCTGCGCCCGATTCGAAATGTGTTGCCACCTGTGAGGATCGGTGGAGCAGCCCTCGATCTCGCACCTCTGGTGCTCATCCTCGCACTCTCCCTGCTCCGGGCGTACGTCTAGCGCCCCGTTCACCCGGTTACCGGTGGTGCAGTCCGCGATCGCCTCGGGTAGGCTTTCTAGATGGATATGACGGCCTCTACAGCCAGCAGCGTGAAATTCTCGCGTGACGGTCGCGGCTACGACCTTGATGCGGTGGAAGCATTCCGTAGCGCCGTAGTCGATGTGTTGGCGCGCCACGAGGCCGACCTGAGAGCAGCGGCCGGCCGAATCGACGAACTTGAGGCCGAACGTCCCGATAGTGCAGATCGGCGGATTCGCCGGACACGCGATCTTGTGGAGTCCTTCGAGCTGCTCTTTACCGGTGCCGAGTCCGTTGCGCAAGCGCGTGAGGAGCGGCGGATGCAGGCTGCACTGTTGGTGATGGAGTCCGCTGATCTAGCCGCTGAGCAGGAGATGTCTCGGTCATCCCAGGCGGCCGCCCTCGAGAATGAGGCGGCCGACATTGTCGGTCATGCTCGGCGGGTCGCCGCCCGCACACGAGAGATGGCGGACGAGGAAGGCAAGGCGAAAGCGGCCGCTGCCCGCATCGTGCTTGCTGATGCCCAACGTATTGCCGACGAGCAGAATCAATCTGCCGCAGCGATCCGAAACGCAACCGTCATGGCGGAGCAACGGCTCGCTGCATTGGTCCGCCATATCGACCGGGAGATGAGCGCGTTGCAAGGCATCCTCGCGGTTGATCGCGGCGAGTTCGTCCGGACCTCGTACGACGTCGGTCCCGTTGTCTCGACCTACACCCCGGACAATGGCGATGTGACCGATGAACCACCGGTCGATCCCTTCAGGATCACCGTTGATCTAGCAGACGCACCTGACGCCGAACGTGACGGTTTCTATGAGCGACGCCTCAGCGGCTTGCGCCGCCGTATCGAGGCAGCCGAGTCCTCAGATTCCTAGGAGTCCGGGCGCTCGTGTACCGAGATCGACACAGTGATCGAGTGGCCGTCGAGGTTGAGTTCGTGGTCGAGTGAACCCTCCGTCTGCTGAATAGCCACGGCGAGGCACTCTCCCGCGATCAACTCGGCATGTTTGTTGACGACCCCGGCAACGATCGGATCATCGGTGGACCACGCGATAGCGACACGGTCGCTGACGTCGAGATCGGCGTCGCGGCGCAGTCCCTGGATCCGGTTGATGAGTTCGCGTGCGATGCCTTCGGAACGGAGTTCATCGGTGACGTGGGTATCGAGTGCAATGGTGATCTCGGAAGCGGTCGTCACGACGAGGTTCGCGCGAGGTTCGCGCTGAACCGCAACGTCCTCCGGTGAGATCGCGTGACCCATCACGGCGACCGGTTCGCCGGCCAGCAATACACAGACTTCGCTGTGGTCGAGATCCTCGATCGCCGCCGCTATGGAGCGCATGTCCTTGCCGAATCGCGGACCGAGTTTCTTGAAGTTCGCCTTCGCGGAGAGCCCAACGAGGTGGGCTTCGTCAGATTCGACGACGACGGAGCGAACGTTGAGTTCGTCCTTGATGAGCTCCGCATGACCTTCGATCGCGCGGCGCTCGACGCCACTTCGTGAGACGATGGTGATTGTCTCCAAGGGTTGTCGGACGCGTATGTCGTGTTGGCGGCGCAACCTTCGCCCCAGGTTTACGACCGTCCGTACCGCTGCCATCGAGCGCTCAAGTGACGGGTCGATAGCGCTTTCGTTTGCTTCCGGGTAGTCGGTGAGGTGAATACTCCGAGCGACGGTCGGGTCCTGGTTGCGCTCAAGGACCTGGTAGATGTCCTCGGTTATGAACGGCAGGATCGGCGCCGCGACCCGCCCGAAGATGGTGAGTACCTCGTGGAGGGTTGCGAACGCGGCGAGCTTGTCAGCGTCGTTGTCGGTGCGCTGGCGCCAGAAACGTCGCCGTGATCTTCGGATGTACCAATTGGTGAGATGGTCGATAAAGTCGAGGATTGGAGGAATCACGGCAAACAGGCGATACCGCTCCATCTCGTCATTCACATCGCGAATCAGTGACTGGAGAACAGAGACGATCCAGCGGTCAATCTCCGGTCGTTCGGACAGCGGTGGCGCTGCGGCTAGATCATCGCCGGTGAGTCCGTCAGCGTCGGCGTAGAGCGAGAAGAATGAGAACGCGTTCCAGTAGGGGAGCAGCACGGTTCGTACAACGTCGCGCACTCCTTGTTCATGGAATCGGAGTGGTTCGCCACGCACGACCGGTGAGTTGATCAGATACGCTCGCAACGCGTCGGCGCCGAACTCGTCGATCACTCCGGTCGGATTGGGATAGTTCTTGAGGCTCTTGGACATTTTCCGGCCGTCCTCGGCGAGGATCATGCCGGTGACAATGCAATTCTGGAACGGGGCCTTGTCGAAGATTGCGGTACCGAGCACGAGCAGCGTGTAGAACCAGCCACGGGTCTGGTCGAGACCTTCGGCAATGAAGTCGGCGGGGTACCGAGTTGCGAAGCGATCCTCGTTTTCGAACGGATAATGAATCTGTGCGTACGGCATCGAACCGGACTCGAACCAGCAGTCCAGTACCTCGGGGACTCGTTCCATTGTCCCGCCGTCGCATTCACAGGGGAACGTCACCGGGTCGACGATGTGTTTGTGAAGGTCGTCGACCATGGTCCCCGAGCGTTCGAACAGTTCCTGGCGCGACCCGATACAGACAGTTTCCTTGCACACATCGCATTCCCACACCGGGATACACGAACCCCAGTATCGGTTCCTGCTGATCGCCCAATCGCGGGCGTTCTCCAGCCAGTTGCCGAAACGCTTCGCTCCGACAGCTTCGGGTACCCAGCGAATATCCCTGTTGCGTTCCACCATGGAATCACGGAACGACTCGACCTTGACGAACCACGTCGGGATCGCGCGGTAGATCAACGGTGTGCCGGTCCGCCAACAGAAAGGGTAGCTGTGATTGATTTGTTCGCGGCGGACGAGTTTGCCGGACTCCTTGAGTAGATCGATGATGACAGAGTCGGCGTCCTTCACCGCCAGTCCGGCGAGTTCGGGTCCGACCTCGTCGGTGAAACGTGCCTTTGCGTCGAGTGGCTCGACGAGTGCATCGATGCCAGCCGCGCGGAACGCATCGAAGTCTGATTCGCCGTAGGCAGGTGCCATGTGGACGAGTCCGGTCCCCTCATCTGTGGTGACCTCAGGGTTGATGATGACGCGAAACGCTCCAGCGTCCGCCTTGTCGTCGAAGTAGTCAAAGATCGGTTCGTACGGGGCGCCGACCATGTCACGCCCGACCGCGGTGGCGACCAGGTTCGCGTCAGGTGCGTAGTACTCGACACGTTCCGGCGCGAGCCAGTGGCGCCCCTCGAATCCGCCGGGGAGGCTATCGACCGCGACATAGGTGACGTTCTCACCGACTGCCGCCGCGAGGTTGGAGGGGAGAGTCCATGGCGTGGTGGTCCACACCAGCAGGAAGTCGCCAGCCTTGAGAGGCCCGTGGTCTTCGGTGATACGTAGACGTACCGTGATCGACGGGTCGTCAACATCGCGATAGTCGAGGTTCGCCTCAAAGTTCGATAGCGGTGTTGTCGCACCAAAGGAGTAGGGAAGCACCTTGTACGCCTGATAAATCAGATCACGATCCCACAGCTCCTTGAACACCCACCACACGGTCTCCATGAAGTCGACATCCATGGTTTTGTAGTCGTTCTCAAAGTCGACCCAGCGGCCAACCCGGTCCATGATGTCTTCCCACTCCTCGGTGGTGGTGTTCACCATGGCGCGACACGCTTCGTTGAAGGTGTCGATGCCGATCGCCTGGATCTCCTGGGGTCCCGAAACGCCGAGCTGCTTCTCGACCTCCATCTCGACAGGGAGTCCATGTGTGTCCCACCCAAAACGGCGCTCAACCCGGAAACCGCGCATCGTCCAATAGCGCGGTACGACGTCCTTGATGACAGCCTGGAGGAGGTGTCCGTAGTGCGGTGATCCCGTCGCGAACGGCGGCCCGTCATAGAACGTGTACTCGGGGGCGTCGGCACGATTGTCGATCGAGGCCTGGAAGGCCCCGATCTCTTTCCACAACGCCAGGGTGTCGGCGTCGACGCGGCTTAGGTCAAGGCGCGGATTCACCTTCTTGAAGGGCTGTGCGCCCTGCCCGGGGGATCGGGAAGTCATGGTGGTCTCCTACACATCGGTCGCCGGCAACGTTTCGTTGTTGCCGGGACGGGAGACCCGCGGTACCACCCGGCTTGATACCCGATGGCCGGGTACCCGCTCATGACTCCTCAACGGCGGAGAGACCGGCGGGTTCTATGGCCGGATGGCTTTCTTCCCGCAGCTCGAGGGTGATGTCCCACACGGACGGACCGCCGGGCTTGCACCATCACCGGCTCGCTGAGATCCTCGGGTCGTGTGGGCACGTCCCTGTCATCGCGGCCCAGAGTGTACACGGTATTCGAGGTCGGTCGGTACCATTGTCGGCATGGCGGAGATAGCGTTGCGAGAGCACGACGGTGGCGTTGTTGTCGATGTGTGGGTGGTCCCCGGGGCATCGCGCACGGAGGTCGTCGGTGCCCACGATGGTGCCCTGAAGATCCGAGTAGCCGCACCTCCCGAGGGTGGGAAAGCAAACAGGGCCGTGCGTGAGGTACTGGTCGAGTACTTCGACTGCACGGATGCGACTCTGGTCCGCGGAGCAACCTCAAGACGCAAGCAATGGCTGCTATCAG
The DNA here is from genome assembly GCA_002898115.1 of bacterium BMS3Bbin02. Lineage (GTDB taxonomy): Bacteria > Actinomycetota > Acidimicrobiia > Spongiisociales > UBA5794 > BMS3BBIN02. The sequence goes on from BDTL01000156.1 coordinate 8,121, forward strand.
GAATTGGTTTGCCCGCTGCGCTGTCGATTCTCTTGAATTAGGTAGTGGTACGCTTCTCTGCCTTCACACCACTGAGAGTTCATCCATGCCGATTTTGACCCGTCTCCCCAACCGTGCGCTCGCCGCGCTCGTGGCACTTGTGGTTGTCGGTCTTGATGTCGCCACCAAGGACTGGGCGCTCAATCGGCTGCAAGGCGATCCGATCAGTGTGATCGACGGTTTCTTGCGTTTTGCAGTAGCACGCAATCCCGGGGCATCGTTCTCGTCCTTCCAGGGCTCCGGGTCGATCATCGGGCTCCTCGCCATCGGTGTGGCGATCTACATCGCCAAGATGGCCGGGGAGATGGGGCACCGATTAGAGGTCGTGGGGCTCGGCATCATTCTCGGGGGAGCAGTGGGAAACATCGTGGACCGAGTCTTTCGCGGTGATGGGTTGCTCGACGGTGCGGTCGTCGACTTTATCGACTTTTCGTTCTTCCCGACGTTCAACCTGGCCGACACATTTCTCTGGGTCGGCGTCGGTACGTTGGTGATCGGTGGCTGGCTGGCGCACCGTCATGCGGAACCCGTAGACGAATGACCGCGGAACGTTCGGAAGTGACCCTCCGCGTTGCCGACTCCGACGCCGGGTCGCGGTTCGACAAGCTCGTCGCGTCGCTGGCGAGTGTCTCGCGTGCGGCTGCTGCGACGCTTGTCGTAGACGGCGAAGCAACCCTGAACTCGCGCACCGCGAAGGGCAATACCCGGGTCGAGGTGGGTGACCGGGTCACCGTCCGTATCCCCGTTTCGGTGGGACTGATGCCGGTGCCGATGCCGATAGAAATCGCCTACCGCGACAACGAAGTCCTCGTTGTCAATAAGGCGCCCGGCAGGGTCGTACACCCCGGCGCGGGTCATGACAACGACACGCTCGTCAACGGACTGGTCTATCAATACGAGGAACTGTCGGGTCTCGGCGAGGAGCGCCGCTGGGGTTTGGTGCATCGCCTCGACAAGGACACGTCGGGTCTCCTCATGGTCGCCAGGACCGCGGAGGCGTTCGATGGTCTCCGAAACCAGCTCAACGCACGGGAAATCGAGAGGGTGTACACCGCACTCGTTCACGGTTCGCTGCAGACATCGACGGGGACCGTGGATGCCCCCATTGTTCGTGATCCCCATCAGCCGACCAAGATGGCTGTCGGGCAAGGTGGCAGATTTGCCCGGACACATTTTCAGGCCATTGAGCGGTGGAGAGATCACGATCTCTTGCGAGTGACCCTTGAGACAGGGCGGACGCATCAGATTCGTGTGCACCTCCAGTCGATCGGGCACCCCCTTGTGGGTGACCCCGTGTACGGTGATCGGCTCACTTCGATTGCGGACCCCGGTCGCGTCTGGCTCCACGCCACAAACCTGCGATTCCGCCATCCGATTACCGACCGTGAGATTCGGGTCGCCGCATCTCTACCACGAGATCTCGTCGAGTCGCTCGAAGCTTTGCGGACATCGTAACGAGGCGTTCGCGACGCCGCGAACGTTCCCTCAGCGGGCGAGCATCGTCGTCATATCGTGAAATACCAGGTTTGCCGCTCGGTGCCGGGCAACAGTTTCTTCGAGCGGCACACGCGAGATCTCGCGCCCCGTGAGCGCTGTCATCACGCCCGATGTTCCTTCGACAAGCGCGTCGACCGCCGCGACACCAAGCCGTGTCGCCAACAACCGATCGAACGCCGTCGGCGTACCTCCGCGCTGGACGTGGCCCAGAATTGTTATGCGGGACTCGTACCCGAGTTCCCGGTCATCGAGGTAACGAGCGACCTCACGGATATCGAGGGACGCGCCCTCCGCGACGAGGATCATCGAGTGGCTCTTGCCGCGCGCATAAGCGGCCGCCACAGCGTCTGCGACTTCTTCGAGGGTGACGTCAACTTCGGGGATCAAGGAGAACTCGGCGCCGCAGACAACGCCGGCCATCACGGCGAGATAGCCGCAGTTTCGTCCCATCGTCTCGATCAGGAACGCACGTTGGTGGCTTGATGCCGTGTCACGTAGTTTGTCGACGGTCCCCATAATCGTGTTCAGCGCAGTGTCCACGCCGATCGACATGTTGGTTCCCCAGATGTCGTTGTCGATGGATGCGGGTATGCCAATGGTAGGTACCCCCCGGTTTTCGAGAGCAAGGGCTCCGGCGAGCGAACCATCCCCACCGATAACGATGACTCCATCGAGGCCAGAGTCGCCGATTCGTTCCACCGCCTCGCCGATGCCATCGTCCGTCATCATCTCGGCGCACCTGGCGGTCTGGAGGAACGTGCCCCCACGATGCAGAATGTCACCCACATCTCGAGCCTTCAGCTCGAAACACTTACCGGCGAGCAAACCTGCGTAGCCCTCGTGCACACCGTACATCTCCAGCCCGTG
>BDTL01000157.1 GCA_002898115.1 bacterium BMS3Bbin02
GAACGGCAACGTGACGGGACACGCGAGAGCGACAAGCGGGGCTGTGAGATAGAGATACCGGCGCCGAAGCAGCATCTCAGGTTTCGGCGAATCCACGCACGATGCTGATGACTGCCGGACCCAGCAGCACGACGAAGATACTCGGGAAGATGCACAACACCAACGGGAACGTCATCTTCACCGGCGCAGCAAATGCACGTTCCTGGGCCCGCTGGCGACGTCGGACACGAAGTTCGTCCGCCTGCACACGAAGCATGCGTGCAATAGACACACCAAAGGCATCAGCCTGGTTCATGGACAGAATGAACGAGTTCAGATCTTCCACGTCGGTACGCTCGGACAGGTCCTTCATCGCCTGATGTCGACTGACACCTACCCGCGTCTCCTGGAGCATTCTCGAGAATTCATCAGCAAGTTGACCCGGAACGTTCTGGGCGACTCGGCCCAATGCCGACTCAAACCCAAGACCGGCCTCGACCGAGATAACCAGGAGATCGATAATGTCGGGAAGATCCTTCTCGATAACTGCTTTACGATCGTTGATAGTCCTCGACAATATGGCCTCGGGACCCAGCACACCGGCGATGCCGATGAATACGGCCAGCAGCAGACGTTGCGACCCGACGGCTCCCTGAATCAACAAGAAGACGATGATCGCTCCAACAATTGAGATCACGCGGACCGAGGCCCAGGACGCCGCATCGATGCGCGGGTACCATCCCGCAATCTTCAGCCGCTTGCCCGTCTTTTGATTCCAGCCGACGGGAGTGAACCGCATGACCAGACGGCCAACTTTTTGAATAACGGGCGCAACCGCACGTTCCGAGAAAGCAGTCTGGAGCGCCTCCTCGCGGGTCGGGCGCAGCGCGACCAGACGCTGTGACGACGTCTTCTGGGCCTGCACGACACCGTTACCTACATACAGCGCAAACACGCCGAAGGTGATACCTGCGACGAGTGCCGGGATCAACGGGTCCATGATTAGACGTCCACCTTTACGATCTTGTTGAGCCAGGCAATGCCGGCGAGGAGCAGGAGAACCGCCCCCGCCAGACCGAGTTTGCCTTTGGTCGATGTGAGCAGCGGTTCCATGTAGCTGCGGTTGGTCGTAAGCAAAAAGAAGAACAAACCGAACGGCAGACCACCGAGCACATACGCCGAAATACGCCCTTCAGCCGTGAGAGCCTTCATCTCCCGGCGGAGTCGATTTCTCTGTACCATCGTCTCCGCGGCTGTCTGGAGTACCTCGGCAAGGTTTCCCCCGACCTCACGCTGAATGTTCATTGCCAGCACGGCCCACTCAAAGTCGACGGACTCCATCCTGTTCGCAACATCCTTGAGTGCATCGATCGGCGGTTTGCCGAGACGAGTCTCGGTAATCGCCCTTGAGAACTCGCGGGCCGTTGGCTCGCTGGCCTCGGAACCGACGACTTCGACCGCCTGAAGCAGCGAATACCCTGCCCTGAGGGACGTGGAGATCAAGTTGAGAGTATCCGGTAGCTGATTCACGAACCTGCGGCGCTGCCTTGAGGCGACAGATCGTACAAGCCCGACCGCTATCAGCAGCATGAACGCCCCGGCAACAACACCGGCAAACAGCGATCCCCTTAGGATCGCAACAATTGCGGCAAAGGCGGCGCTAAGACCAACCATGCCGACGATCGCCTCGCCCGGTCGTAGCGGGAGATCTGCCTGCTCGAGAGCGGTTTCGATCATGCCGCTCATCCCGCGCGATTCCGCGGCCTCTTGCGCCGAAGAAGCAAACCGACCGAGGATTGGAATCCGCGACCAGATTGACGTGCCGACGCCACTGTCCGTGTACGTCTCAAGCCTGCGCTGAAGATCGCGTTCGACGGCAGCGTTCGGCCCGAAAAGAATCCACACGAACAGCCCGACGGCAGTCCCGAGACCGACAACGGCACCAAGCAGCGCCGTCTTCGTGGGGACTGACGTTGCTTCCTGTGCGAATGCCGGCTGAGCCAACACGACGAGCGCGCCGACTACGAGACCGACCGACAGTAGGCGCCGTTTCACTACGCTCTCCTCGCAAAGGGTTCAGGGGCAAACAGATCTGCGGGAAGTTGAACACCGTAATTTGCAAGGCTGTCACTAAATGATGGCCGAATGCCGGTGGCCTTGAGTCGACCGAGGTACATCCCGTTCTCGTCGACACCCATCCCAAAGTCGAAGAGGAACAGGTCCTGAGTCGTGATGATCTCACCCTCCATACCGACGACTTCAGTGACGTGGGTCACTCGACGGGTACCGTCGCGAAGCCGACGAAGGTGCACGATCAGGTCAACAGCGGACGCGACCTGCTCGCGAATCGCCCTGATCGGAAGATCCATTCCCGACATGAGCACCATGGTCTCAATACGGGCGAGTGTGTCCCGGGGTGCGTTCGAGTGAATCGTGGTAAGCGACCCGTCGTGACCGGTGTTCATTGCCTGCAACATATCCAATGCTTCACCGCCACGAGCCTCACCGACGACGATACGGTCCGGGCGCATACGCAGACTGTTACGCATCAGATCACGGATCGTCACCTCACCTTTGCCTTCGAGGTTTGAAGGGCGGGACTCAAGCGAAAGAACGTGACGCTGGTTGAGTCTAAGCTCGGCAGCATCCTCGATCGTGACAATGCGGTCGCTGTCGGGGATATAGCTGGACAGCACATTCAACAGGGTTGTTTTACCGGAACCGGTCGATCCCGACACGATCACATTCAGCCTGCCCTGGACACACCGCCGCACAAATCCGGCGACTTGTTCGGAGAACGTGTCGTTCGACACGAGGTCTTCGGAGGTGAACGGATCCACCGCAAACTTACGAATGGTCAAGAAGGGGCCACCAATGGCGAGGGGATGGATCACGGCGTTCACACGCGAACCATCAGGAAGACGAGCATCGACCATTGGAGTCGACTCATCGATTCGGCGCCCGACCTGACCGACGATCTTTTCGATGATTCGTTCGAGGTGGGTCGAGTCGACGAAACGAACATCAGTCAGTGAGAGACGGCCGGCCTTTTCAACCCACACGCTGTGGGGGCCGTTAACCATGATTTCAGTAATGTCGGCATCAGACAGGAATGGATCGATCGGTCCGTATCCCAGGACATCGTCAGCAATCTCCTGGAGTAGCTGGAGACGATCGACTCGAGCTAGCGGAACTGATTCTTCCTGATCAAGCGCCCACTCGAGCATCTCCATGACGCGAAGTTTGAGCTCCGCGTCGCTCATTTGCTGGTCATAGAGCGTGGGCCCGAGACCCTCAACAACCTTATAGTGGAGCCTCCTGCGCAGATCCTGGCGCATCTCCAACCGCTGAGTCGGTGTGGTCTCGTCTTCGGCCTTCGCCGCCTTGACCCGATCGGCAAGACTCATGTTCGTCACTCCTCTGCGGGCATCCGCCCTTGGTTTCCTACCCTGGCCTCACACCTGCCCACGGTGTGGCGCCTATTTGAACCATCGGCCCTTTTGGGGCTCATCTTCAGTATCTTCAATTCGGTCATCGGTGACTACCAATCGCGCCACCGCACGCAGGTCGCGAGCGACGCGAGATCGTGGATAGAGAGACACGACCGGCACGCCCTCGTTCACAGCTCGAGGCACGAGCTTGTCCGACGAAATTGCAGCCATCACGTTAAGCCCCAACGAACGTTCCAGCTCTGCAACGTCCAGGCGGGCCTTTGAGTTCACCCGGTTGAGAACGAGCTTGATCTTCTCAAACGGGAATTTGATGAGGCGAAGCGTGTCGAGCGCCAGCTTCGAGTTCTTCACTGATGGAAGGTCCATGTCGACGACGAGCAACACATCGTCAGACCGTTCAAGAATCGATAACACGGGTTCGTCAAGGAACGGCGCGGTGTCGATGATGATGTAGTCGAACATCCGCTTCAGCATGCCGATCGTCTTCACAATCGCCTGCGTCGAAACTTCGTCGGCGAGTGACGGCTCAAGCGGAGCCGACAGGACGCGCATGCCCGACGAATGGGTCGCCAACAGCGATTCGAGCAGCGGCTCGTCGAGCTTCTCGATGTCGCGAGCAACATCGACGATCGTGTGGGCCGGATCAATCTGGAGGGAAATGCAAATATCTCCGAACTGGAGATCAGCGTCGAGCACAACAACCCGTTCGGGACCTACCCACCCGGCAATGCTGAGCGCCGTATTCGTCGAGGTCATCGTCTTGCCGGCGCCGCCCTTCGGCGACATGATCGTCACGACCCGTCCGATGCGCGACCGCTTCGGACCCTCTTCCGTTCGTTGAGTAGACAACGCCACGGACTCGAACGCTTCTTCGAGTTTCGCGATCGACAGTGGAACGTCGATCACATCCTTGATTCCGGTCCGCAGAGCCGAGCGCAGAAGATCGGTGGTCATGGACTGTGTAGCAAGGACGATCGGCAATGTCGGCCTGATGTCGAACAGTACGGAAGTCTCGGACACCCCGGCTTCGTGTGCGAAAGATGGTCCAACAATCGCGATTCCAATGTTCTCTTCAAGCAAACGGCGCTGTGCATCGGACATATTCCGCGCGACGTACACCTTGTTGCCGTCGAGAAGTGCTGTCGTATCAGCAACGAACCGGTCGTCACCGTCAACAATCAGAACCGAAATGGCTTGATCATCAGGAGCCAAAGGATGCCTCTACTTGTTCCTGGATGCGTTCGAGAAGATTAAACAGATCGTCAACCACCACACCCGGTGCTTCAAACTCATTGTACGCTGCATCGCCCGGCAAGAGTGTCAGAGTAACGGACGTATACCGCTTGGAGAATTCAATCTTCTCAGCCTGCTCCGGGGTGACCAGGAGCACAACAACTTGCGCACCCTGTGGCTCAAGACCGAGTCCGAGAGGATCCAGGGACGTATCAGGCCCGACCGCAATAACCTCAAGGTCCTGTAAGACGGTTTGTGTGAAGTTGATTGTCGTGGCGAAAGTCTCGACAAACTGGGCGACCTGGTCAGGGTTCTCTTCAGTGCCTACCGGTGTAGTCGTGTCAGGTGGCGCGACGCCGGTGATCACCTCACGAAGCTCCGGATCCTTGTAGAGATCGATCAGAGACGAGATGTCAACCGGTGCTGAGGCCAACAGGTTGACGCGATCGCCGGGGCGAAGGAACCCTCCGATGCCGCTCTCGTCGTCAGTGCGGATCGCAATGGCGACCTGGTTCGCACCGACGGCTTCGCTCAAATAGGTGGAGTTCAACTCGGCCGGAGTCACGAACAATTCGTCGGTGATGAGTTGACCACGCGAAATCGGACCGACAGCTAGCTTGCCGGCAAGCACGTTGTTCAGATCACGCGGATTCTGGTCACAAATACTGACGTCTGCACCGTCTTTGGCGCCAACACAAAGGATCGTAGAACCCTCAAAGACGATGTCACCGGCGGCGGCCGTGCCTTCGGCGATCAAGCCACGAGCATCCTCACCTGGAGTTCCCGCCTCGATGCGCTGGGTGGCTCGGAAGACGACGACAGTTTCGAGATCGCCTCGGAGGTCGCTCTCGACACTGGTCAAATAGTTCCAGATCAAGAACGCCGACGCCGCGGCGAGTCCCAGAGCGATCACAAGTACAAGCGTTCGCTTCCCCATATCAGTTGGCCCTTCTAATCGTGATGGATGCTACTCCTCGGGTAACAACCACGCACCAAATCGTTGCTTTCGTGTCCAGCCCACGACAAACGAAAGCGCCTTTGGGTTCAGGGCAGACGCTACGAGCGTCCGATCCCCTTCTCCTTGAGCTCAGCGAGAATGGCTGCGAGCGAAGAGTCTGCGCTGAACGACGGCTCGCTTGGAGCATCATCCTCACGCTGGAACTCTTGACGTCGTGGCCGGTCACTGCCGCTCCTTCGTTGTTCTTTCCACTGCGCAGAACGCTCTTCCCATTCGGGGAGCGCCTGCTTGATGGATAGGCTTACTCGTCGTCTGTCGGCATCCACTTCAGTGACCTTTACCTTCACTTCGGCACCAATGGAAAGTTCCATCTCGGGCCGATCAACGTGATGGATGGCGATTTCCGAGACATGCACGAGTCCCTCGACGCCTTCACCGACCGAAACGAACGCACCGAAGGGAACCGTCTTGGTCACTTTTCCGTCGACAATCGAGCCGACTGCCGCTGTACGAGAGAACTCCTCCCACGGATCCTCACGAGTTTGGCGGATGGACAACGAGATCCGCTCACGTTCTCGATCCACCTCGAGAACACGAACATCGACCTTGTCTCCAACAGTGACGACCTCGCCCGGATGGGAAACATGGCGCCATGACAGCTCGGAAACATGCACCAAACCGTCCATCCCACCAAGGTCGACAAAAGCGCCGAAATTAACAACAGACGAAACAACACCTTCGCGAACATCGCCGGGGTTCAGGTCCTCAAGGAACGCGTGACGCTGTTCGGCTTGCGCCTCTTCCAGATACGCACGGCGAGAGAGGACGACATTGTTCCGATTCTTATCGAGCTCAATCACTTTGGCTTCGATGTTTGTCCCAACGTACGGGGCCAGATCACGAACCCGGCGCAAATCTACGAGCGATGCCGGAAGGAACCCACGGAGACCGATGTCGACGATAAGCCCACCCTTGACAACCTCAATCACCGGTCCGGAGACGGCCTCACCGGCGCTCATGATGCCCTCGATTCGACCCCAGGCGCGCTCGTACTGAGCGCGCTTCTTGGACATGACAAGGCGACCCGATTCGTCTTCCTTCTGGAGAACAAGCGCTTCAATCTCATCGCCGACAGAGACGACATCCGAGGGACTTGCGTTGTTACGAATTGAAAGCTCGTGTGACGGAATCACACCTTCGGACTTGTAGCCGATGTCGACGAGGGCCTCATCGGGGTCCACACGAACAACAATGCCCGCGATGATATCGCCTTCCTTGAATTCGAAGACGGTTCTCTCGACGGCGGCGGCGAAGTCATCTGCGCTGAGGTCATCCGCGACATCACCGACATCGCGTGGCGCCATGATCGCGGGACGTTCGCCCACACTCTTGGTACGCGGGGCGCGCTCGGGACTCTCTGCTGAAACCTCATCCCCGGGCTCTTCCGTGACCGGAGCTTCCGTGACCGGGGCTTCCGTGACCGGAGCTTCCGTGACCGGAGCTTCCGTGACCGGGGCTTCCGTGACCGGAGCTTCCGTGACCAGGGCCTCCGTGACCGGGGCTTCCGTGACCGGGGCTTCCGTGACCGGGGCTTCCGTGACCGGGGCTTCCG
>BDTL01000158.1 GCA_002898115.1 bacterium BMS3Bbin02
GTTTCGGGTCCTCGATACCGCAATGGAACCTGAAATTGCGTACGCGGTAGTCGGCGGACTATTCACGCTACTGGGTGCGTTGTTATGGCGAAAGAGAATTCCGAAAGAAACCCGAGAGGATGCTCAAGATGGCTGAAAAGCTTCTGATTATTGGCTCCGGTCCCGCTGGTCTTACCGCCGCAATCTACGCCGCCCGCGCCAACCTTGATCCGCTCATGGTCGAAGGCATGGAGCCCGGGGGCCAACTCACCATCACGACTGACGTAGAGAATTACCCCGGTTTCCCCGACGGAATCATGGGACCTGAACTTATGGAGCAGTTCCGTAAACAGGCCGAGCGATTCGGGACCCGCATCGTGTCATCGAACGTGACAGCCGTCGATTTTTCTGAACATCCGTTCAAGGTTGAAGTCGGCAGCGACTCGTATGAGGCGCAAAGCGTCATCATCTCTACCGGAGCATCTGCTCGCTGGCTCGGCGTCAAAGGCGAGGATCGGCTCCGCGGCTTCGGCGTATCCGCCTGTGCGACATGCGATGGCTTCTTCTTCCGTGAAAAGGAGCTCGCTGTAGTCGGTGGCGGCGACTCAGCCATGGAGGAGGCCCTATTCCTCACCAAGTTCGCATCGAAGATCACGATCATTCACCGCCGCGATGAGTTTCGGGCATCCAAGATCATGGCAGACCGCGTGGCAGCGCATGAGAAGATCGAGATTTTGTGGGACAGCACCGTAACGGAGATCCTCGGAGGCGACCTCGTCACCGGAGTCACGATCGAGAACACCAAGACCGGCGCAACAAGTGAGCTGGCAGTCGATGGGGTGTTCATGGCGATCGGCCATACCCCCAACACTGATATTTTCATGGGACAGATCGAACTCGACGATGCCGGATACATCGTGGTCGACGGAACACGGACATCGGTAGATGGGGTGTTCGCAGGCGGCGACGTAGCTGATACCGTGTACCGTCAAGCGGTCACCGCGGCCGGTATGGGGTGTGCCGCCGCACTTGATGCCGAGCGCTGGCTCGACGCACGCGAATAGAACAAGAAGCAATAGTGACCGTCCATCGGCGGGTCGACTCCCGATGCACGGTCATGGACGACAAGGAGAACGGCATGGGTGAAAACACCCTCACGGCGACAGCCGAGAATTTTTCCGAGATCATCGGGTCCGATACCCCGGTACTCGTTGACTTTTGGGCTGAGTGGTGCGGTCCGTGCAAGATCATGAACGGCCCTCTTGAAGAGCTCGCACAAGAGAACGCCGGCAAGATGAACGTCGCAAAACTCAACATCGACGATCATCCGAATATCTCGATGGACTATCAGGTCATGAGTATCCCAACGCTCATGTTGTTCAAGAACGGTGAAGCATTGAAGCGTCTCACGGGTGCTCGTTCGAAGAGTCAGCTCGAGGCTGAACTCGCTGAGTACATCAACTGAATCGCGTGATGTGAGACGATAAGGCCGTGAGGCTTTATCACCACGGAGATCAAGGCGAGCCGATCCGGGACATCCAGGACCGGCTTCGCGCGCTCGGTTACGACTGCGCGAACGATGCCTCCGGCGACTTCGGCGACGGCACGCTTGCGGCCATCCGGGAGTTCCAGACCACCAGACACCTGGCAGCCGATGGTCTCGTGGGACCGATGACGTGGAACACGCTGGTGGAGGCTGGATATAACCTTGGTGATCGGATGCTCTACCGCCGTTCACCCATGACTCGCGGCGATGACGTGGCCGACCTCCAGAACAAACTCAACTCCCTTGGGTTCGACGCTGGCATCGTCGATGGAATCTTTGGTCCCGATACCATGCGCGCAGTGTTGGATTTCCAGCAGAATCGAGCGATGTCTGAGGATGGCATCGTTGGGCAAGTGTTCATTGCAGACCTGAAGATGATGCAGATGGCCACGAAGAAACACGGACGAGACCGCGTACGCGAACATGACTGGCTGGCCTCGATCTCAACCGCGATCGCAGGCTCTCGAGTCTACGTCGATGCGTACTGCCGAACCGAAGCAGAGGCTGAACGGACATGGAAACTCGCGACGGAGTTTGCCGCTGACTTCCAACATTTAGGTGTAGGTATCATGCTCGCTCGCACCGTCGATACCACTCCCCCCGAAGAGACACGGGCCGTCCGCGCCAACAGTCTCGGGGCGGACTTCATCGTGTCGTTCGCGGTTCCCGAGGCCGACGACACCGGGGTCTTCTATTTCGCGTCTGAGTACTCGGAAAGCTCGTCGGGACGCGAGATCGCGGAGCGGCTGGCTGCTTTACTTGACCTTGCCGCCAGCGGTCGGACGGTCCCACTCTTGAAGGACACTCGAGCAACGTCCGTGGTAATTTCCACCTCCGCCGACGCGTCCATTACCGGCGGTGACGTCTCTATGGCGCTACGGACTGTTCTCGAGTCGATCCGGGACGACCCCTGAAGGTCTCCTCACGTTCAGGATGCGTCTGGGATGATTTGGTAGTTACACCAGACGTCGGTAGATGCGTTCCAGATCACCCAGCGATGAGAACCGCAGGACGACCTTTCCTTTTGATCCGTTGTAGTCGATCTTCACCCTCGTTCCGAGCTCATCAGCGAGTTGTTTCTCCAACTCGATAATGGCTGCCGGGCGCATCGGCTTTTCAACAGTCGCCTTGACCCCCTCTTTGACGGGCTCTCCACCCATTCTGGCGCGCACTGCATCTTCAACCTGGCGAACCGACCAGCCTTCGGCGGCAGCACGTTCGCCGATGTGAATCGCATACGACTCGTCTTCCAGTCCCAATAACGCACGCGCATGTCCGGCTGTCAACTCTCTCGACTCAACAAGCGCTTGTACATCAGCCGGTAGTGACAGGAGGCGGAGCGTGTTCGATACCGCGCTCCTTGATTTCCCTACACGCTGTGCTATCTCGTCGTGTGTTAGGTCAAATTCATCCAGTAGCTGACGGAACGCGGCAGCCTCCTCCAGAGCTGAGAGATCCTCTCTCTGGACATTCTCGATCAACGCCTCGGTAAGATTCGTCTCTCCATCGCCGGAGTCCCGAATAACAGCTGGGATTTCCGTGAGACCGGCCGCCCGAGATGCACGGAGACGCCTTTCTCCAACGACGAGAGTGTAGGTACCGTCTTCACCCGCGGGACGGACCACGACGGGCTGAAGGACTCCTACGCGAGAAATCGATGATGCGAGCGATGCAATCGTGTCCTCTGTGAACTGAACTCGTGGTTGCTGGGGGTTCGGGACAATCTGATCGACAGGCAGTGAGGCGAACCCTCGCCCCGGCCGATCCGTAGGAAGGAGAGCCTCCAAACCCCGTCCCAGTCCACTCTTACGACCTGCCATGTCGTCTCCTGAATTCTCGAGCGAGTTCGCGATATGCAATCGCTCCCCGCGACATTGGATCAAACGCCTCTATGGGCTCTCCGTAGGACGGCGCCTCGCTAAGGCGGACCGTCCTTGGAATGATTGTGCGGTAGGTCGTGTCGCCAAAGTGTTGCCGAACCTGTGCCACAACATCTGCCGACAGTGTTGTCCTGCCATCAAACATTGTGAGGACCACACCCTCGATGTCAAGTTGAGGGTTAACGTTCTGTCTGACGAGTTGAATATTGCTCACGAGTTGCGATACGCCTTCCAGGGCATAATACTCGCATTGGATAGGAATCAGCACCTCGGTTGCTGCAGTCAGGCCGTTGATGGTGAGCAACCCAAGCGACGGCGGACAATCGACAAGGACAAAGTCGTACTCCCCTACCGCTTCGGTTAACGCATGTGCGAGCCGTCGTTCCCGGTTCATCAGCGAAACCAGCTCTATTTCCGCCCCCGCAAGCCCTATCGTTGCCGGCAAGACATGGAGTCCGGTCACACTTGTCGGCTCAATCGCATCTTCGATAGCGGCGTCCCCGACGAGCACCTCGTACGTACTGAGATCGATGAGGGCACGGTCGATACCGACACCCGATGAGCTGTTCCCTTGGGGATCGAGATCGACCAAGAGAACCTTCTCATCCTGGAAAGCAAGACCGGCTCCGAGGTTGATTGCGGTGGTGGACTTGCCGACACCGCCCTTCTGATTGGCTATCGCTACGATCGTCGCTGACGCCTTTGCCATGAAAACCCTTGTTCTTCGACCTGTTCTAGAGATGTCATGATAAGGAACGAGGCGGGGGAGTCAAGGACATCCGCTCCAACCCGTTCAAGACGCACTCCTACACCCACCCTGGCGGCCTCGGCAGCGAGGGTCTCTGGAATCGCGCTGTCCATGCGGCGGGTGAGTGCGAGGATCGACGCGGAGTGGTATGGGTACGAAGCTTGTAGCGATAGAACCTCTTGCGCCGTTAGGGAGGCTCGAAACACTCGGATTCCATGAGGAATCGGTTGCTCCGGTATGTCCTGCTGGACAGCAACGCAGTTTGTCAGCTCGAGAATCCTTAATGCTCGTTTCTGGAGGGTGTGGCGACGCCCGGACCTGTCAAGAAGTGTGACCGATGTGCTCGGCAAGAGTATGGCAAGGACAATCCCGGGGAGGCCAACCCCACTACCGATATCCACAATGGGCGCGCCGGTGGCTCCATCGGCTGGAAGAACGACACGGAATGCAGCGGAGTCCAGAATGTGGCGATCCCAGAGACGATCGACCTCTCTCGGCCCAATTCCACCGGCAACCAGCGCTTCGTCCGCCAGCCAGTCGGCGTAGGATCTGAGTTGGCTTTTCTGTGTTTCCGACAGCGTACGGCCAATCAGTTGTTCACAGCGTTCCACGTCAGTGTGTTGCATCGAGCGACAGTGTAGTTGTTTCACGTGAAACAACGGCGTCGCTGTAAGAACCAGGACACTGGTTGTTTCACGTGAAACAACCAGCCGGAAATACGCAGGAGGGGAGTGTTGCCGTGGCAACACTCCCCTCCTCTACAACCAAATTCTCGCGACGGGTCTACTCGGCCGGCGCAATCACCACAGAGCGGTGTGGCTCCTGACCTTCGCTAAAGCTCCGGACTCCGTCGATATCGCCGATCGCATCATGCACGACCTTACGATCGGCCGCATTCATCGGTTCAAGCATAACTTCGTCACCCTCACCGATAACCTTCTCCGCAAGCTGACCGGAGTAGATCTGGAGTGCCTTACGACGCCGGGCCGCATATCCAGCAATGTCCAACCGGATCCGCGGTGCACCAAAGGTCTTACGTTGCACAACAGTACGAGTGAGCTCATGAACCGCTTGAAGAACCGTTCCTTTGGGTCCTACCAAAGCTTCGGTCTGATCACCCTCGATATCTATGTAGAGGGCATCCTTCTCATTCCGTGTCTCCACAGTCCCCTCAAGACCAAACGCATCGAGTAACCCCCGGAGGAAATCGGCCGCTACCTCTGTCTGTTCCTCCAACACGGACTTGCCGTTAGGTCGATCAGAATCGTTGCTTTCCGAGCGACTCTGAGGCCGCGTAGCTGGGCGTTGCTCCCTTTGGGGGGTCCTGTCGGACTCTGAGCGCTTTTTGCCATTACCCGAACGGCCCTTCGAGGAATTGCTATTGCGGTTACTGCCGTTGTTTCGACCACCCTGTCTTTCAGAACGCGATTGACCCCCTCGGCCGGAACTCGATTGCGACTCCTCATTGGATCCACCCTTGCCGCGACCCCGGCGCCTACGTCGGCTCCGTTGTGTGGGAGCCTTGCTCACCTTCACAACAGCCATCTGACGTCCCAGGCCGATGAAGCCGGGTTTCCCCTCACGAATGATCTCAATGGTTGCTTCATCCCGTGATGACAGGCCGAGTTCCTGCAACGCGACCTTTACGGCTTCGTCAACCGTGGTTGCTTCGATTTCAATCCACTCCATGGGACCTACTTCTTTCTGCGCTTCTTGGAGCGCTTCTTGCTCGCATGTGGCGATGGACCCGAGCGCTCATGTGGTTGAGCTTCATCTGGGTTCGCTGCCTTGGAATTCGAGGCCTTCTCGGCGTCGCGGGGATCTCCATCGATACGAAGAATCGCCGCTTGTTGACCGATGCGGAAGGTGCTGGACACGGCCCAATAGATACCGAGACCGGCAGGGAAGCTGAAGGAGAACACACCCATCAACAGCGGCAGAACCTTCATAGCAGTCTGCATACCCTGTGGTTGGCTCGCCTGCTGTTGCTTCTGAGCATCGGTTCGAGTCCGTGTTGTCTGCCACTGTTGGTAATAACTTGTAAAGAGGATGATGAGCATGAGACCGAGATATGGCAGAAACTGGACGATGGTGGTCTGTAGCGCCTCGCTCGGAGTGGTAAGAAGATCCATTCCGAAAAACTGTGTGTTGCCTGCGACGAGCGCTTCACCGAGCTTCGACGCCGGCCGAATAATGTCATCGGGGTTAAGGGTTCCGTCAAGCACTTCCACACGCAGCACGCGGAAAAGCGCAAACCAAACGGGAGCCTGGAGTATCAGCGGAAGACAGCCCGCAGCCGGGTTGACACCCTTCTCCTGGTAGAGCGCCATCAGCTCCTTGTTGAGTTCCTCACGATTCCCTTTGTGCTCCTTCTGGAGTTTCTTGACCATCGGCTGGATTTCCTGCATGGCCTTCATCGAGCGAGTCTGCTTCAACGTCATCGGGAAGAGCAACAGGCTCACGACCAATGTCAACAGGATGATGGAAATTCCATAACTTGGAACTATGGAGAAGAAGAACTCTAGAGCCTTCCCCATGGGTGGTGCGAGTATGGTGAACGGGTTCACTGATCAGATTTCCTTCGGGGTTCCTACGGCTTGTATACCTGAGTCGTCGCGTCGTTGTTGTCCGAGAGTTGGTACCGGATCCACACCGCCTTCATGGAATGGATGACAACGTCCGACTCGACGAACTCCCAACCACAGCCCACGCCAAAACCCATAAAGCTCAAGTGCCTCGATGGTGTAGGACGAGCACGTCGGGTAGTAGCGACAATTCTTTCCTAGAAATGGTGATACCCGGCGTCTATAGACACCGATGACGCGCATGAGCACCCGTGTTCCACGTCCCGGAACAGGGTATGTGCGTCGTTCGTTCACCGTTCCTCCTCGTTCCGGTCCCGGGAAACCCCGGTTCCGGTATACAACCAGTCGACGAGTTGCTCGAACTCGACCGTGAGCACGGCAGCGCCGGCAATCACGATATAGCTCGTGTCTTCTCGTAGCGGAATCTGAGCAATTGCGGCGCGGATGCGTCGCTTCACTCTATTCCGCGCGACTGCGTTCCCCACCCGACGTCCGGCCACAATGCCAACCAGTGGTCGGCCTGGAGACCCTGCTCCATGGATAACGGTGATACCTTCGGCTCTCTGCCTGCGACCTGTTCGAAATACATGCCGGAAGGCTGTCCGGCCACGTAACGAAAGATGTGGTCGAGTGCTAGGCAGTGAGTCGGCTGCGGCCTTTGCCACGGCGCCGCTTGATTAGTGCACGGCCGGAACGGTCACGCATACGGGAACGGAACCCGTGCTTACGCTTCCGACGGCGCACATTTGGCTGATATGTACGTTTCATGAAAGGACTTCCGGAAAAGGGAATCGCGGTCAAGGAATCTGCTGGTAGACGTGTGTCAGTCAGCCGACTCCTCGGCGAGTAGGTTACGGACGACCGCCCATAGTGTCAAAGACACTCCGCCGCGAATCGAGCGATTTTCACAAGAGCGCGAAAACCTGAAAGCAACCGCGAAACTTTACTTTGTCCCAAAACGGGCCCCTTCGGCACATATACGGCATATCGAGAAAGGTCAGATGGCGCGAAACACCTTATTGCATACGGGTTTTCTTGAATCCGACACTGTTGCCGATTTCCGAATAACGACGAATTTGGCGTTCTTGATACGCGGGGAGTGCAGCCCATATACTCGCCGCGATAGAAGCGGTCCCCTCCGCATGACTTCCGAACACGTTGGTTCGAGGCATGAGCCTCGCCGGGGGGAACGCGTGTGTTTTCCACACCTGTGTATAGAGATGTGGACAACATCGACAACGAAAATCGACAATTCGTCAAGGGAGAAACCAGCACACGTGGAGACAAAACAGTCCACCTCCCGATGGGATGCTTTTCAACACCAGGTCGCCCTTTCGATCCCGGACGCTGCCTGCCAAACCTGGATCATTCCTCTCGACGTCGCCGTCGAAGGCAATGACCTCCATCTCATAGCCCCAACTGAGTTCCATGCTCACTGGGTGCGCGATCGATACCTCGACGTATTATCGGCAGCGGCGGCTTCGACCTACGACACGACCCGCGTGATTGTCAAGGTAGCCCCGGACACGGCCACTCCTCCACCTCCCGTGGGAGCCCTACGTCCTGAGTTGATACCGAGTACACCACCATCGGCTTCGGAAAGCGCGGTTACGGCCAGATCGTCGCCGGCGACCCACACACCTGGCCAGCAACATGCTTACCGTCTGATCACCAAATACAACTTCGACAACTTCGTCGTGGGTCAGTCAAACCGGTTTGCGCACGCTGCCGCTATGGCGGTCGCTGAGCAACCGGGAAAGCAGTACAACCCTCTGTTCATCTACGGACCTGCCGGTCTTGGCAAGACCCACCTTCTGCACGCAGTCGGTCATCATCGCAAGGAGCTCGATCCAACAGCGGTGATCCGCTACATCACCTCGGAACAGTTCTTCAACGAGTTCATCAATGGAATTCGCCGCAAACGAATGGACGAATTCAAGGCACGCTATCGGACAACTGACATTCTGTTGCTTGATGACGTGCAGTTCTTTGAGGGCAAAGAGCAGATCCTTGAGGAGTTCTTTCACACGTTCAACACGCTGTACGAAGCGGGCAAGCAGATGGTGATCAGTTCGGATCGCCATCCAAAGAGCCTTGCTTCGCTCGAGGCCCGGTTGCGATCCCGGTTCGAGTGGGGTCTGCTCACAGACATCCAGCCACCGGACGTTGAGACACGTCTTGCGATTCTTAGAAAGAATGCCGAATACGCTCCGACATCGGTGCCAACGGAGGTCCTCGGGTTCATTGCAGAAAATGTTCTTGATAACATTCGGGAGCTTGAAGGAGCTCTTACCCGTGTGGCGGCATTCGCCGCCCTGACAGACGAGCGCGTAACCCTCGACATGGCAAAAGAGGTTCTCAGCGATCTTGCACCGCAGTATTCCAACCGTACCCTGACGGCTGACTCGATCATCGAGCTTGTGTGCAACTACTTTGGTTTCACGGTACTTGAGATGATTGGTCCATCTCGCAAGCAGCCATTGGCGCTCTCTCGACAGATCGCGATGTATCTATGTCGTGAGTTGACCGATCTCTCTCTTCCTAAGATTGGTACGGCTTTCGGAGGTCGCGATCACACCACCGTATTGCACGCTGTCGACAAGGTTAAAGGTCTCATTGTGAGTGATAAGTCGGTGTTCGATGAAATCACAACGTTGTCCCAGAAGCTGAGGAAAAGGTAGATGTTCTCCACAAGCACGCGAGTGCGAGCACCGCGACCAGTGGACAAATACGACTTCTCCACGGCACCATGTGTACAACAAAACCCTCAGGGAGCACGGGAAACGGGGACTTACCCACAATCCACAGGGCCTACTACTACCACTACTACTAACTTAAATAATTCATAAAGCAATAGCGGGTGAACAACTGTGCGTATCAGAGCTGAAAGAGATGACCTTGCCGATGTGTTGGCGCGAGCAGCGCGAGCAGTAGGCAATCGGTCCCCACTGCCAATCCTTCAGGGTCTGTTGTGTGAGGTATCAGGTGACGAGCTTCGCGTAACCGGCACCGACACCGAGATAACGATTCGAACGACTCTCAAGGTAGAGGTTCTCGAAGAGGGTAAGACTGTCATTCCTGCGAAGTTGGCCGCAGATGCCGTCAAGCGCCTGCCTTCTGGTGCAGTCGCGATTACCGCAGCTGACAGTGAGGTCGAGATCACCGGGAACGGACCGAGATTTCGACTTCGCGAGATGAATGTCGAGGATTTCCCGACACTGCCGGTCGGTGAGGGTGGAGAGGGATTCTCGATTGACTCGAAGGTATTCATCAAGGCCCTCTCACAGGTCGGCGTCGCGGCTTCAACCGATGAAGCACGTCCCACGCTGACGGGCGTTCTCTTCGAGAAGACCGATGACGGTCTCCGTTTGGTGGCCACCGATTCATATCGTCTGGCGGTGTGTGATCTGCCTGGTGTGGATGGACCGGCAACCGCCCTTGTTCCGTATCGAGCCCTGCGCGAACTGGGACGATCGATTGCGGATGACATCATGCAAGTAGTAATCACGGACCGAGATGCGACATTCACCTCCGAGCGCGGTTCGTTGACCGTGCGGATAATCGAAGCAACGTTCCCCAATTATCGACAGCTCCTTCCCGACAGCTATCCGTCGCGTCTCGTTGTTGATCGAGTGAGCCTCGTGGATGCGGTGAGTCGTGCGTCGTTGGTAGCCGAAGATCACATTCCGATCCGGTTCCACCTTCGCAGTGGGGGAGCCGAGCTTTCGGTCACCCGACAGGAGGTGGGTGAGGAGACCGAGCAAATCGCCGGTGACTACAGCGGTGAGGAAATGACAATTGCCTTCAATACCCGCTACCTCACAGACGGAGTTCAAGCGATTACCACGGACAAGGTTGTGTTGGACACATCAGATCCGCTCAAACCCGGCCTCATGCACGGTGAGGGCGAGGAGAACTTCCGTTACCTGCTGATGCCAGTCCGTTTGTAAGTCGGTTGCTCCATGCATCTTGCGTGGCTTCACCTTTCCGGGTTTCGCAACTACACATCACTTGAGATGACCCCGGACGTCGGCATCAATATTCTCATTGGTCCGAACGGCTCCGGGAAGACCAACGTTCTTGAAGCAATCGCGTACGGGTCGAAACTGCAGTCCTTTCGAAATAGTCCCGATGAAGCACTCATCGGATCCGACGCTGAGGCTGCAGTTGTTCGTCTCGGTGTCGTAAAGGCGGCGGGGGAGGGACGCATCGAAATCGAAGTGCCGCGAGTTGGTCGGCGGCGCGTGTTGTTCAATGGCAAACGTCCCGCACGGTCGTCAGTTCTCGCAACAGAATTCCCCGTGGTTGCTTTCCTGCCTGATGACCTCGGAATCGTGAAAGGAGGTCCTGCGGGACGCCGCGATCTTATCGACGATCTTGCAGGCCAACTGACTCCCACCACGGCGGCCGACATCGATCAGTTCAAGAAGATTCTGCGCCAGCGCAACGCCCTCCTGAAACAGTCCGGCAGGTCGACAGATCTGATGACGCTTGAAGTTTGGGATGAGCGCCTTGCAACATTTGGAGCACGTGTGTTGTTGCATCGTTTAGGGCTGCTTACTTCGCTGGCGCCGGTATTTCGTGAGTCGTACGGAACGGTGTCTTCGGCGAATGCCGTCCTGGGGTGGAGGTACGACTCGTCCTGGGCCGCAGGGTGTACTCCCACCACGTCCCAGAGTGATGTGCAGGCTCTGTTGCGCGACGCGTTGTTTGATCGCCGGGATCGAGATATGGACATGAGAACGACAAGTGTTGGACCTCACCGTGACGAGCCGACGTTTTTGTTGGACGACCGGACAACGAGGAACCAGGCAAGCCAGGGAGAACAGCGATCAGTGGCGTTGAGTTTGCGCCTGGCGGCGTATCATCTGTTGGAGGAACGCCACGGAAGGCCGCCGGTGCTGTTGCTCGATGACGTCTTTTCCGAACTGGATGTTGCACGCGCCGACGGGGTCATGGCGCTGATGCCGCGCGGACAGGTTTTTGTCTCAAGCGCACGCGAAGATGAAGTTCCTGTGGGAGGGCGGCGTTGGTCGGTTTCAGGAGGAACCGTCACATGAGTATGTACTTGCACGACAAGAATAAGAGAGACCTGACCAACGTGAGCGACGTGCTGGATGGTCTCATCGCCCGCATCGCGGGCACGACCGGAGGTGTGTTGTTGCATCTCAAAAAGGCATGGCCCGAGCTCGCTGGCCCGAGCTGGTCCGGCCGTTCGGATCCGGTCCGGATTGATGGTGATACGCTCGTTATTGAGGTCGAAAATGGTTCGGTCGCGTCGCTGTTGCGGTTCGAGTCACCGACCCTGTTGAGCGACCTGGAGAGCGCTCTCGGCTCGCTCCCGTTCACGAAAGTTCGTCTCCGTGTACGGCGCAGACAATAGCTTCAAAATCAGCAATGTTTTCGGGCCCTTTTCGGTATCCAGAATGGCTGTATTGCCGGGGGTTTCGGCTATAATCAGACCAGTGAGAGTTCACATCATTTCGGGCCGGTGAGTGCCCCTTCGAGGAGTCCTGTGAGTAAGAAGAATAGCGTCGCAAACGCGTCCTATGACGCCAAGGCCATCGAGGTCTTGGAGGGGATGGAACACGTTCGAAAACGACCATCGATGTATATCGGTTCGACTGGTCCGAAGGGGCTCCATCACCTCATCTGGGAGGTTCTCGACAACTCGGTTGACGAAGCCATGGCAGGTTTCTGCACCCGGATCGAAGTCACGATTCTTCGCGATGGCGGCGTCAAAGTGAAAGACAATGGCCGTGGTATCCCCATCGATAAACATGCGAAGACCAAGTTGCCTGCTGTGACGACCGTGCTTACGACGTTGGGTGCAGGCGGTAAGTTCGAGTCCGACGCGTATGCGGTGTCGGGTGGTCTTCACGGTGTCGGCGTTTCTGTCGTCAATGCCCTCTCTAGGCGCCTCGAGGTTGAGGTGGTTCGAGAGGGTTCCAAATGGCATCAGGCCTTCGAGTACGGCGTCGCAAAGGGTCCGCTCAAGAAGGGCAAACCGGCCAAACGCACCGGGACGACGATCGTGTTTTGGGCCGACCCGGAGATCTTCCCCGATACGACGACTTACGAGTACGAGATCGTGAATAGTCGGCTGCGAGAAATGGCGTTTCTTAACAAGGGGCTTGAGATCGTTTTGGTCGATGAACGTGGTGAGAAGCCCGTCGGCGAGACGTTCCGGTACAAGGGAGGACTCGTCGATTTCGTGAAGCATCTCAACGCGTCTCGTGAACCGATCCACAAACAGATCGCCCACTTTGACGCGGCAGGCGAAGACGCAGAGATCGAGGTCGCCCTCCAGTGGACCAACAGCTACAACGAAACTGTTTTGTCCTTCGCCAACAACATCAACACCCACGAGGGTGGAACTCACGAGGAGGGGTTCCGCAAGGCGCTGACCCGTGCCATTAACGAATTCGCGCGCAATCGAAATATCCTCAAAGACAAGGACGGCAACCTCGGTGGTGATGATGTCCGCGAGGGTATTACCGCTGTGGTGTCGGTGAAGGTGAGGCACCCGCAATTCGAGGGCCAGACGAAGACCAAGCTCGGCAACACGGAACTACGCTCGTTTGTCGAGAGGGCTCTCAATCAAGTGTTCCCCGAATGGCTAGAGCGCAATCCCGGCGAGGCGCGCAAGATTTGCGAGAAATCGGTTAATGCTGCAAAAGCGCGGCTCGCCGCCCGTCAAGCGCGCGACCTGACGCGACGCAAGAGCCTTCTTGAGTCGGCAGGTCTACCGGGCAAACTCTCAGACTGTTCATCGAAGGACCCGGAGCTTTCGGAGATCTTCATCGTTGAGGGCGATTCGGCCGGGGGTTCAGCGAAACAAGCTCGCAACTCGAAGTACCAGGCGATCTTGCCGATAAGGGGGAAGATCATCAACGTCGAGAAGAATCGTCTCTCGCGCGTACTTCAGAACAATGAGATTCAGTCGCTTATCACCGCAATCGGTACCGGAATTGGCGAGGAGTTTGATATTAAGAAGGCCCGGTATCACAAGATCATCATCATGACGGATGCCGACGTTGACGGTGCCCATATCCGTACATTGTTGTTGACGTTCTTGTTCCGTCACATGCCAACACTCATCGACGCCGGCTACGTCTACATCGCTCAGTCCCCGTTGTACTCGGTGAAAGTGGGAACCAAGACCACATGGGCATACAACGACCAACATCTCGAAGAACTCAAGGCAACCTTAGAGGGGCGCAAGCTCAACATTCAGCGCTTCAAGGGTCTTGGTGAGATGAACGCCGACCAGTTGTGGGACACAACGATGAACCCGGGTGATCGAACCATGTTGCAGGTGGAGATGATCGATCGGTTTTCCGCTGAGGAGACATTCATGACGTTGATGGGGTCCGACGTCTCTGCCCGACGTACGTTCATTCAGCAGAACGCTGCCGACGTTCGTTTCCTCGATATCTAGTCGGAGGCCAGACACCATGCCTGAAGAAACCACTTCTGAACAGATTGTTCCCATCGATATCCGCACGGAGATGCGCGATTCGTTTCTGGAATACGCCATGTCAGTCATCGTCTCGCGCGCACTCCCGGATGTCCGCGATGGGTTGAAGCCGGTGCACCGCCGGATCCTGTTCTCCATGTACGACTCGGGCATCCGGCCGGGGACACCGTTTCGTAAGTGTGCTCGCGTTATCGGGGATGTGATGGGTTGGTTCCATCCGCACTCGAACGATGCCATCTATGACGCCCTGGTTCGTCTCGGTCAGGACTTCGCCTCTCGGTACCCGCTCGTTCAGCCGCAGGGGAACTTTGGAACGGTTGACGATCCGCCCGCTGCCATGCGGTACACCGAGACACGGATGACGCCTCTCGCCATGCACCTGCTGGACGGCATCAACGAAGACACCGTCGACTTCGTCGACAACTACTCCGGGGAGCGGCAGGAGCCGACGGTGCTGCCGTCGCGATATCCGAACCTTCTGGTCAACGGATCGACCGGCATTGCCGTCGGCATGGCGACCAACATTCCCCCTCACAACCTTGGTGAGATTTGTGATGCGACGCTGCTTGCGATCGACAATCCGAACGCCACCAGCGAAGACATGCTGGAGTTCGTCAAAGGACCGGACTTCCCGACGGGCGCGTACATTCTCGGGAACCGGGGTGTTCGCGAGGCTTTGTTAACCGGTCGTGGGTCCGTACGGATGCGTGCCGTCACCGACATCGTGGAGATTCGCAAAGGACGGACCGCGATTGTTGTAACCGAGATCCCGTACCAGGTCTCTCGCGACCGGATTATGGCGAAGATTGCTGATCTCGTTCGCAGCAAAGTCGTAACCGGGGTCGCCGACCTGCGTGACGAGTCGGGGAAAGAGACCCGTCTTGTCATCGAACTGAAACGCGACGCACGGCCCCAGGTCGAGCTCAACATGTTGTTTAGGCACACCCAGCTTGAGGACACGTTTGCGGTGAACAGCATTGCACTGGTCGACGGTGTTCCTCGAACAATGGGTATCGGACCGATGATTCACCACTACGTGAATCACCAGCTCGAGGTCGTGGAACGTCGGGCTGCCTTCCGTCTCCGGAAAGCCGAGGAACGGGCACACATCGTCGAGGGTTTGCTGATCGCGCTGGACAACATCGACGAGGTCGTCAAGATCATCCGACAGTCCGCGGACGTCGAGGTTGCCCGTGGGGGGCTGATGAGCCGGTTCGATCTCTCTCTTATCCAGGCCAATCACATTCTCGACATGCCGCTTCGCCGGCTTACGGCGCTCGAAACCGACAAGCTCCGTGAGGAATGGGACGATCTCCAAGTCCTCATCGCTGACCTGAAAGCGGTCCTGGACTCGGACGGCCGTCGTCGCGAGATCGTCGCCGACGAGCTGCGAACTATCCGCGAGAAGTTCGGCGATGCCCGTCGGAGTCGAATCATCCCGGATACGGGAGACATGTCATTGGAGGACCTCATCGCCGACGAGGAGATCGTCGTATCCCTCACGGCGAACGGCTACGTGAAGTCGGTGCTTGCACGTACCTACAAGACGCAGGGGCGGGGTGGTCGCGGCGTTAAGGGCGCCAATATCCGAGAAGATGACATCATCTCGACTCTGCTGCACACGTCGGCACACGCCTATCTGCTGTTCTTCACAAATCGTGGCAAGGTGTACCGCATTCGGGCTCACGAGATTCCGCGAAAGGAACGCACGGCGAGGGGCGTTCTCGTTCAGTCCGTGCTTCCCATGGAGCCCGACGAAGTCGTTGAAGCAATCATCGACACCCGCGACTATGAAACGTTCAAGCACCTCGTTGCGTTCACCAAGCTGGGTCAGGTAAAAAAGACTGCGTTCAAGGAGTACGACTCGCGTAACTCAGTGCTTAACGCCATCCGTCTTCAAGAGGGTGACGAGGTTGTTGCGGTCCGAGCGACAGCCGGCGACAACGACCTCATCATGCTCACGAAGAAAGGTCAGGGCATTCGATTCGCAGAATCGG